>CANRHS010000001.1 GCA_947630495.1 uncultured Bacilli bacterium
CCAACCTTAATATACCATTTTTGTGAAAAAAAAGCAACTACTAAATAGTATGCTTTGTGAAAAAAATTATTTTTTTAATATTTTAATTTCTAACTCTTTATTTAAATAATGTTCCATTTCCATTATTTTATTAATTTCAAATTGAGATAACTTAAAGTTATTATTTTTTAAATCTCGAACATAACCTAATAAAGTTTCATAAACTATCTTTTCATTAGCAGTTCTACTTTCAATCATAGAAATTTCATAATAAGCTGAAACAATCATATAGTATTTATACCAACTAGTATGGTCAATATTCCTATAATAATTCGTTTTAGCAACATCAATTCTTCTTTTTAACTCATCTAAATCAATCATAAAAACCTCCCAAATACATTAAAAAAAGACTGTTATTCGCCTTTTTCAAATCCATATTTCTTATTAAACTTGTCAACTCTACCTGCACGAGATGCTCTAGTTTGTTTTCCTGTATAAAAAGGATGACATTTTGAACATACTTCAACATTGATTTCTGGTCTTGTTGAAATAGCCTTAAAAGTTTCTCCACAAGCACAAGTAACAGTTACTTCATAATTTTTAGGATGAATATCTTTTTTCATTTTAATCTCCTTTCGCCATGACAAAAAGTCATAGTAATAAACTTTTCTTATGTAGTATATCAACTTTTTCTATAAAAATCAAGCATTTTTTACTCTAATTCGCTTATTTTTGCCATTTTTATCAATTAATTCTATGCAGAAACCATGATTTTATTATATTCTAAACATTTTTCTTCTAATAATTTAAACTTGCAACATCTATTTTTAATTCTAACATTTAATTTATTACTATTATATAAATCATATAGTCTCTTTGATCTTTTTGTAACTAAATCAATATTTTCATTTAACCAAATTAACTGACTTGATAACAAAGTCTTATATTTTTTCTCATCAGAATTTCTTACAGTATCTAAATCAAGTAATTTATAATTATTTTTCCCAACCGGTATCATGTTATTAAAATTAATAGCACCAAGTTTACCAGAATCTATTTTCATAAAATCTATAGTATTATTCATTTTTAAATGTTTAGGTTTAGGACTTGATAATGGTGTGAAATATTCCATATCATCAATATTAAATAATACACCAACAAATGGTCTTGTACTTTTCTTACCATAATTATATGGTACTTTACTATCAAATTGCCTTAAATAATCGCAATAATTCGAATCAACTATAACTAATTTTAAATAAAATATCATTTACATCACCTATTAACTTTCAAATAAAATAAAGGATTAGAGCATATAACCCTAATCCGCTTTTTCAAGTCCCGATTTAATGGCTGGGTTCACCGCTTTGTTAATTCCCGATTTATGGCTGGGTTTACCGCTTTGTTAATTCCCAATTTATGGCTGGGTTCACCTCTTTTTTTAGTTACTTTAATAAGTAACTATCCTAATATATGCATTTCTGCATCACATAATTTCTTATGTGATATTAATATAACATTATTTTTTATTAAAGTCAACACTTTTTTGTAACTTTTTATAAAGTATTTTCTATTTTTTTAATAACTTCATTAGCAATTTTTAAATAACCTCGACTAGTTAAATGATAGTCTTTTTCATTTGGTAAATAAGTTTTATCTTGTTTAATAGCATCATAAATATCAACATAAGTTATCTTATATTTATCGGCTAAAGATTTATACTTATCATTTAAATAAGCAAATATTCTGCTTGATTCTTTAGTATCTTGATATGGGTTATAATAACCTATTAAAATTATTTTAGTTTTTGATAAGGAAGTTATATTTTTTAATAAAGTATCCATATTACTTATCATAGTATCTAGTTTAGGTTTTATGATATCTAAATCTGCTTTCATGTTTAATATTTCAACTAACTCATCCATGCCAATGGCAATTGTTACTAAATCGGCTTCTCTTAGTTCTTTTTTGATATTATAAGTTTTATCATCATATAAAACTGATTTATCATCTTTGATATCATCAATTAGTTCTAAAATAGTATAGTTATTCTTAGAGTAATAAGAGTTATATTTATGAAGTAAATCATTATTTTCTAAATATGATTTTAAATAGTCATTATAACCATAACTATGGTTACCATAAGAGTTTATACCTTCATTAATTGAATCACCTAAAGACATATAATCTATTAATTCATTATCATTAGCTTTATAAATAATATAAACTAAAACAAAAATTAAGACTACAACAAGTATTTTTTTCATTAGAGCCTCCAAAATAAAAAGATTAAAGATATATTTTATTATATTTCTTTAATCTCTATTTTAGCACCTACGTTTGTCAATTTTTCTACTATTTGCTCGTATCCTCTTAAAATATGTTCAATATTTTCTATTTCAGTGTCACCTTCTGCTGCTAAAGCTGCAATTAGAAGGGAAGCACCTGCTCTAAGATCGGTAGCACTTACTTTCGTACCTTTTAATTTGGTTGGTCCACTTATGGTTATGGTTTTCCCGTTCTGTGAGATATTTGCTCCCATTTTATTTAAATAGGGAACATTCATAAATCTATTTTCATAGATATTCTCAGTTATATGACTTTCACCTGAGGCTCTTGTTAAAAGGGTAGTGAAGGGTTGTTGTAAATCCGTTGGAAAACCTGGATAAACATGGGTTTCAATATCTACTTTTTTTAGTTTATTTTGACTATCAATTATTAAGTAATCGGAATGAATATCAAGATTAGCCCCCATTTCTTCAAGTTTATCTGTTACACTTTTGATATGTTCTGGAATAATGTTATCAACTTTTAAATAATCACCAAGTAAGGCTCCAATTATAGTATAAGTTCCTGCTTCAATCCTATCAGGAATTATATCATGATTTGTTCCATTTAAACTTTCAACTCCTGTAATTGTAATGGAATTAGTTCCGGCTCCTTCAATCTTGGCACCCATTTTATTAAGCATATCTACTAAATCTACTATTTCGGGTTCTCTGGCGGCATTGGTAATAATAGTTTTACCTTTAGCTAAAGAGGCAACGATAATCGAGTTGATGGTTGCTCCAACACTTGGCATATCTAAAGGAATCTTAGCACCTTTTAAAACTTTCGCATCAATTACAAATAAACAACCATTTTCTTCTATTGTAGCTCCAAGTAATTTAAAGGCTTTTAAGGTTTGATCAATTGGCCGGGATCCTATTTGACATCCTCCTGGGAAATACATCTCAACATGCTTAAACCTTGCTAAAAGAACGGCCATAAAATAGTAAGAAGCTCGAAGTTTATTCGATAACTCCTCAGGAATTGCTTTATTTTCTAAATTTTTAGTATCAATTAAAAGACTACCACTGGCTCTTTTAACCGATACATTTAAATATTCTAAAGTTTTTTCTAAAACATCTATATCTGAAATATCAGGAACGTTGCAAAGAGTTGTTACCCCATTTGCAAGCAAAGTTGCAGGAATTAAAGCAACAGCACTATTCTTAGCTCCACTTATTCTTATGCTTCCTGTTAGTTTTTGATTTCCTGTTACATTTAATACTTTCATTTTCAATCACCACTATATTTTATTTGTTTTATTTATTAATGTTAATCTTGGAAGCAACTGTTTCTTTAATAGCCTCAAAACCTGCTCCAATTATTTTTCTAGGGTCAATTACTTCTTTGTTTTCTTTAACAAATTCACGTACGGCTTTACTCCAAGCATCTTGAATATCGGAATTAATATTTATCTTGGTAATACCTGCTTCTTTGCATTTCTTAAGAACTTTTAGATCTAATCCACTTCCTCCATGTAATACTAAAGGAACCGGTACTTCATTAGCTAAATTTTCAATTAGTTTATAGTCAATATTAAGTTCTCCCTTATAAATTCCATGAACTGTTCCAACTGAAGGGGCAACAGAATCAATCTTAGTATCTTGGACAAATCTTAAACAATCTTCTAAAGTTGTATTAGTTCCTTTTTCTAATTGATTATTCTTAAGTTCTCCCATAGAACCAATTTCTGCTTCAACTGAAACATCATTATTCTTGGCATATTTAACTACTTCTGATACTTTCTCAACATTTTCTTGATATGGTTTATCTGACATATCTAGCATAACCGAAGTAAAACCAGCATCAATTGCTCGCATACAACTTTCAACACTTTTACCATGATCAAGATGCAAACAAACATCAATTTTTATTTCTAAATCAACAATTAAACTATAAACTAAAGATGCAACAACATCATAGCCTCCCATATATTTAATAGCACTTTCAGATACTCCTAGAATAACAGGAACTTTTAACTTATCACATTCTTCTAGAATACATTTAGCCCATTCTAAATTATTAATATTAAAATGAAAAACTACCTCTCTTTTTTTCTTAGCATTTAAAAGCATTTTTTTACTATTAACTAACATATTAATCACCAACTAAAGAATACTACATTTTTTTTGAAAAGTAAAGAAAAAAAGCACATTTCGTGCTAATTTCTATCTCTTTGACGTTGGCTCTTGTTCAATACCAAACATATCTAAACCAATTAAGGCTTGATTATAATAATCTCCATTAAATTCAACAACATCACTACCTAATAAGCAGTAGTTACCCCAACAAATATTTCTAATTGCATCTTGGGCTTCATAACTTAATTCACTGAATGAAACTGCTACTTCTTGTCCTTGAACTGTTAACCATAATGGTTGATCATTTATGATATATTGAACCATATCTCTAACAATACGATTATTTATTTCTTTAGCTTCCATGGCATTATTTTGACAATATCCTAAATCTATTACCTCTATATTTAAATCTGAAAAATATTTTATATATTCGTAATCAATTGAACTTAAACCAGGTATTATTCTTTCAAAATGGGTTTTTCTAGGTGCCTCGGTTAATTCTCTATAATAATCAAGAGGTTTTTTACCAGATGTTGCAAAATAACTTAAGTCTCCTAAATTAGCAGCCATAACTTCATAAAAATATTCAAGATTTAAAGTTGTAATATCTTTTACATCATTAGTTGTATATCTTCCTTGATCCTCTAATCCTTTAGAATTAATAATAGTAAATAATTCTGTACTATCTTCATAATCATCATAATATTCATAATCTTCACTAAAATCCCAATATTCATCAGCAGGAAATTCGTCTTCTAATAAAATAGCAGGTTCTACTGTAGGCATAGCCTCTGGTATAGAAGTTGGAGTTATAGTTTCTATTGTTGTTGATGTAGGAACATTAGAACTCTCTTCTCCTTTTTTTCTACCACAACTATAAGTACCTACTAAAATTACTCCGGCTGTTACTAAAGCTAAAACTCTTTTGGTAGTCTTTAGATTTTTTATTTTTAATTCACCAATTGCTCTTTTTAGTTTTACTGAAACTTTTTCCTTATGAGAAATTAAACCTTCATAACTGTCTTCTGAACCTAATCTATAATCTGCTTTTACACAAGCCTTAGAGGCATCAAGTATTTGATTATAATCTTCTATATTGTTAAAATCCTTACTATTGTATGTTTCTGGTTCATGTATTGCATATTCTACAACGAAATAAGGTTCTTCTGCCTCTTCATGAATAGTTATTTTAGTTATAATATCTTCAGTAGTTTCAATAATATAACCTTCGTCTTTTAAATGTTCGATTGCCCCTTTAATATCTTTATCATTAAGATAATCTTCTAAACCATCAGGATAAGCATCAAACATTTCTTTCAATAATTCAAGTCTATATTTCTTTTTGTTTTCTTTTGATTCTTTAAATCCATATTTAGTGGTTCCATTACTTCTTAAAGCAACAAAACCTAAAATTTTACTTTCATCGTTTTTAACGATTACTAATCTTTTAATTTTATTTTCCATAATTCCCCTCACTTGGTGTCATATTATACTACAAAGTTTAATAAAAGTCAAGTTTTTTGTTAAAATTTTGCTAACCAACATATTTATCGATTATTTCTTTAACATAAAACTGATATGTTACATCTTTGGTATCTTCATTTCCTTCTAAAAGACATAGGGGAGGGAACAACACACACCACCAATTGTCACCAGTACCTTTACCTAAAGTTATTACTAAAGATTCATACTCTCCTTCATCATATAAAACACCTTTATAATACTTTTTAGGAAAATAATTCTTTCCAAACTTAACATCATAGTTATAATCAGTTGTATCGTCTATTACAATATTTAACTTATCTAAATTTTCATTAATAATCATTCTTGCTTCTTCAATACTTTTTGTATCTTTAAGTAATTTAGCAAGCTCCGCTTCTACTTCCTTTTTAACCTTTAACTTTTCATTTATATCATCAGTTTCATTAGAACTTGCTATTATTCTAATTCTAATCGATTCTTTAGGTATTACTATATTATCATTTTTATTTTTAACTAACACGACTACTATTAAAGCAATTATTATTAACACCATTGTTTTTGTCTTCAAAAAAATCACCTTTCATATTAATAATGGGTGATTTCTTCTTTTTTATTCATTTATTTCTATATTTTTAAAGATAAAAACCATTCGAGGATTACCTTCCATATCTTTTTTAGTTATTATTTTAATATTTTTTAAATATTTATTTGCAAGATTAACTACCTCATTTTCTTGATTATAACCTATTTCAAAAGCTATTAAATATTTATCATTTAAATAATTTTCACATGTACTTAAGATCTTATCATAATATTCTAAACCATTGTTATCGGCAAATAAAGCTAAATGAGGTTCATTATCGAAAACTAACTTTTCTATTTTCTCATCTTGATAACTTATATAAGGTGGATTAGTAATAATTACGTCATATTTATCATGAATATTTTGAAATAAGTCTGATTCTATTATCTTAACATCTAAATCTAATCTTTCTTGATTAATTTTTGCAACCTCAAGAGCATCAATTGATATATCACTTAAAGTAACATCAAGATTATTATTTAAATACTTTAAAGTTAAACCTATACATCCACTTCCTGTACCTAAATCTAAAACTTTAATATTATTACTAAAATATTTATTTAGATAATTATTGGTATTACTAACTAATTCTTCGGTTTCAAATCTTGGAATTAAAACTCTTTTATCAACATAGAAATCAAGTCCATAGAAGTTTGTATTTTTAAGAGCATATTGTAAAGGTTCTCCTTTTTCTAAACTTTCTAGTAATTCTTTAAATTTTATTTCTATTTCTAAGTCTACTATATCATTTAAATGTAAACTTAATTCTAAAGGATTCATATTCAAAAGAATTGCTAATAATAACTTAGTTTGGTCTTTATGAACTGTCTTATTTCCAAGACAAAGTAATTCTTCAATCTTCACTTATTCGCCTCGAAGTTTTCTAATTTGATCTTCTTTAATTAAAGCTTCGATGATCGGATCAAGTTCGCCTTCCATAACTCTATCTAATTGTTTAGTTGTAAATCCTATTCTGTGGTCAGTTACTCTATTTTGAGGATAGTTATAAGTTCTTATTTTTTCACTTCTGTCCCCAGTTCCAATTTTACTTTTACGAATTGCACCAGTTTCTGCTTCTTCTTTTGCACTCATATAGTCATAGACTCTACTTTTTAAGATTTGGAAGGCTTTTTCACGATTTTTTATTTGACTTCTTTCATTTTGACAAGTAACAACAATTCCGGTTGGAATATGAATCATTCGAACAGCACTATCGGTTGTATTAACATGTTGTCCTCCAGCCCCACTACTTCTATATATATCAACGCGAATATCACTTTCTTTAATATCTACTTCAAAGTCTTCGGCCTCAGGCATAACTAAAACTGTTGCCGTTGATGTTTGAATACGACCATTTGCTTCTGTAACTGGTACTCTTTGAACTCTATGAGAACCACTTTCATACTTAAACTTCGAGTAAGCATTTTTCCCTTTAACCATAAATTCAATTAAAGTATAGCCTCCACTTGTACCATCTATTGCATTTAAAACTTCAACTTGAAATCCACTTTTAAGAGCATATTTTTCATACATTCTAAATAAGTCTCCGGCAAAAATATTTCCTTCATCTCCACCGGCTGCTCCTCGGATTTCCATTAAAACATTCTTTACATCATTTTTATCTTTAGGTATTAGTAATAACTCTAATTCATGTTCTAAGTCTTCTTTCTCTTTTTCAAGTCTTGCAATCTCTTCTGTTGCAAACTCTGCTAATTCTTTATCATTTAGCATATTTTTTGCTTCTTCTAAATCACTTAAAACATGAGAATATTTATCATAGCAAGCAACAACATCTTCAATACTTGCAAGTTCAATTGATATTTCCTTAGATTTTTTAACATCACTTAAAACCTCAGGTTTCATAAGTTCTTCATTTAATTCTTCAAATTTCTTTTTAATTGATTCTAATCTTTCTAACATTTTAGCCTCCTTTTCCTTAATCAATATATAGAAGGACTGCTAATTCAAATCATCTTCATCTAATACCACTAAATCTGATAAATCATCATCATCATCAGTTGCATCAAAGTCATCATCATCAACGGAAACATCATCTGTATATTCATCCCCATATTCATCTTCTAGCATCATATCTTCTTCATCATTATCAATTAAGTCCTCTTCCTCTTCTTCTTCCTCTTCTAAAGAGTCAACAATAACCTTATCAGATGTATGTCTCTTTCTTAAATCCCATACTCCATCAACTAAAATAAACCTTTTATCAGTTGCAAGGGAAGTATAGTAATCTCCTATCTTATTTTCAATTGTTGCTGGTGGCAACTCCAACTTTGTTACAATCTCAGTAAATAAATCAAGGGTATTAATTCCTTTTTTAGAATTCTCTAAAATCATAAATGTAATATCCTTATAAGATAAATTTTCAATATCTTCTTTTTTAATCTCTTTCATAAAATCCTCCATTTTATCACTTTATCTTTATAATTATCAAAAATACATCTTCGTAAGACTTATATTTAACTTTAAAATAATTATCTTTATTTTCAAGTTCTAATATATTTATATTTAAACATATGGTTTTGTTACTACTTTTTTCTTTAATTAAAGCTTTTTCTTCGTTAAAGAGAAAAGTTATTTCAATATCATCATTTATTCTTTTTAAGATATTTTCTTCTTTTTGTAATATCATCTTGGAATCTAAAGTTTTAAAAATTATTTTTTTATTACTTAAAATTCCTTTTATATTGTATTCATATTTTTCATTTCTTAAACAATATTTTACTAATAAATTTACTTTTCCCATAACTCACCGACACATATAAAATATATATCGACTAGCATTATACCACAAATAGAGTAATTTGAACACATATTTTTAATATTTTTGCTTTAGTTTTAAAAAATAATCGTTATTTTCTTTATATTACTTAAATTTGATATAACAAATAAGTTATGTTTAACCATCTAAAGTTTGACAACATGACTATTTCTTGCTATAATATGACCCAAATTGGTTTGAATTATTTATAAATAAAAATTTAAATTTATTAGGAAGGAAGAATTACTATGTTATCATTATATCTAACAACGATTGGATTATCATTTAGTTTAAGTCTTATATCTGATTTAATTTTTGAGAAAAAAATAAAAAAAGATGGATATAAATTTATAGAATTAAATAAATACAAATATATGAAAATTAAAGGAGGAGCATTACCTCTACCAATAGGATTACTTTGTCATGTACTTCCACTTTGGAATCTAATGTGGTGTTTTGCTAATATATATTGTACATTTGATAATGATGCTTATAAAGATTGTTTAAATTCATTAATAGAAACAAACTTTTTAGAGCCAATTAATCTTTCTAAAAAAGAAACAAAAGTTTTACCTAAAAAAGATAAAAGAATAAATAGAAATTCTAGGGATACCAAAGTTATGATAGAAATTGGCTATTTATTAGAATTAATTAAACAAGTAGATTTCAATTTATATGAAAATAAATATAAAGAATACCAGGATATGTTATTAGCAGGTACAAATGTTTTAACATTATCGAAAACTTCAGACTATGTATTTTTAGAAGAGTTTAAAATAGGACTTGAAGAAATTCTTGAAAAAGATAAAGATAAAATTACTTTAGGAAATTTTAAAAAAAGAAAGTTAGAATATGAAAGACATTTTCAAAAGCAAAATAGTAAAACTAAACTAACTTTTAATGACATAGAAAATATGGCTAAGAAGTATTTACAAGAACGAAGAAATTATTCACCAAGTATTTATAATATGATTATAAATTATTTATCTTATTTTTATCTATATGAGTTATATGAGAATAGAGATTCTTTAAATATAGAGGAATTACGAAATACTGAATTTGAAAGAGTATTCTTATATGGGATTTTAAAAACTATAAAAGAATTACAAAGTAAGGGAATAATTGAAGATAATTTAGAGATTGATATGATTGAAGTTCCAACTCTAGAGAATGTAATTAAGGCTATTCAAGATATAAAAATAGTAAATATTGATAAACCAAAAACAATGACTTTAAAGAATTAGAAATAGACGTAATAAAAACTAATAACTTTAAAAAGACTTTATGAATAAATAAATTTTGTAACCTTTTTTATTATACATTAGTTTGACAACATGACTATTTCTTGCTATAATATGACCTAAATTGGTTTGAATTACTTATGAATAAAGTAAATTTATTAGGAAGGAAGAATTATTATGTTAAGTACGTTTGAGTTAATATGGGTAATGCCACTTATTTTAAGTATAATATCTAATATCTTTTTAAAAAAGAAAATAGAAAGAGATGGCTATTTATTTATAAATGGATATAAATTTTTATCTAAAGAGAGTTTATTTTATGATATTGTAGTTGCTATAATTCCAATTTTAAATTGGGTTCCATGCATATTTTCATTATTAACTCTATTTAGGAATAAAAGTTATAAAGAACACGTAAATACATTAGTAATAGATAAATCTCTACTGATAACTCAAAAAAAAGCAATGGAAATATTATCTAAACAAGATAAAAACTTAAAGTTAATTAATCCTTCAAAAATAGAAGTAAAAACATCACCTAAAAAAGAAATAAAAGTTTTGCCTAAGAAAGATAAAGGATTAAATAGAAATTCTAGAGATACTAAAGTTATGATAGAAATTGGTTATTTATTGGAATTAATTAAACAAGTAGATTTTAATTTATATGAAAAGAAATATAAAGAATACCAGGATATGCTATTAGCAGGAACAAATGGTTTAACATTATCTAGAACTTCTGACTATGTATTTTTAGAAGAGTTTAAAATAAGTCTTGAAGAAATTCTTGAAAAAGATAAAGACAAAATTACTTTAGGAAATTTTCATAAAATAAAGTTAGAATATGAAAGACATTTTCAAGAGCAAAATAGTAAAACTAAATTAACTTTTAATGATATAGAAAATATGGTCAAGAAATATTTACAAGACCGAAAAAATTATTCACCAAATGTTTATAATATGATTATAAATTATTTATCATATTTTTATCTATATGAATTATATGAGAATAGAAATTCTTTAAATATAGAGGAATTACGAAATACAGAATTTGAAAGAGTATTTTTATATGGGATTTTAAAAGTTATAAAAGAATTACAAAGTAAGGGAATAATTGAAGATAATTTAGATATTGATATGATTGAAGTTCCAACTCTAGAGAATGTAATTAAGGCTATTCAAGAAATAAAAATAGTAAATATTGATAGACCAAAAACTTTGACTTTAAAGAATTAGAAATATAAGTAATAATAAAGAATAGAGTTTTAAAGCCCTATTCTTTATACTTCTTCTAAAAAAGGAAATTCTCTTTTATTATCTAAGTAATTAGCAATTTCTAAACTAACATTATAGTAATCAACAAACTTTTCATCATTACTATTTACTTTTAATACATTAATTAAATCATTATAAACTTTTTTAACAAATTCTTTATTATAACTCATAATTAACATTATATTATATAATCTTGTAAATACTATTTCTAAAGTAGGACTAGTAGATATTCTTCCTTCAAGCATTGCAATTTCTCTTGCTTCATCTAAACTTATCTCTGGATATTTAGAAACTATCTCTTTAGAAACTAAATCTACTCTTTTATCTTCTAATAGGTTTCCATTGTATTCATATCTCATATTATCGCCTTGCCTTTCTACTTGTCATATCTTGAAAGGTTTCTCGAACCATATCTGCGTCTATTTTAATAACCATATCTTGTCCTCGAAAGATTTCTTTTAAAAGTCTACTTCTTAAACTATTAACAACTGTTTGAAGACTTCTTGCTCCTGTATTTAACTTATAAGCTTCCTCTGCCATTTCTAAATAGGCATCTTCTTCTATTTCAAGTTTCTTATTCCTTTTGGAAACAAAATCTATTAAACCTTTAATTGGACTTATTTCTGATTCTTTTAAAATTCTATATAAACTTTCTTTAGAATATTCTTCTGTATGAAGAAAAGTATTTAATCTACCAACCAATTCTCTTTCAAGACCTAGATTTATTAAATCTTCTGATGTAATACTATAACTTTCTATATTGGCATTTTTGGCTTCGGCTCCAAATCCTAAACCAGGCCTAACTTCCGTTTTCTTTTCTCTTAAACTAGTTAAAGCACCAGCACAGATAAAAGTTAATTTAGAAGTATCAAAACTTATTTTTTGAAATTCATAGTTTTTTCCAAGTGTAATTTGATATTTACCTCCACCCATGAAATCTAAAAGACGATGTTGAATAGCTTGTTTCATAACTAAATCTCTACCTTGATCACTATTATAAGATATTTTCTCAAACTCATCAAAAACAATTATTCCACGTTCTGCTTTCTCTAAATTTCTATTAGATTGTTCATATAATTCTTTTAAAATATCTTCTAAATCACCTCCAACATAACCTGTAGCTGAGTAATTAGTAGAAGAAGTTCTAACAAAAGGAGCTCCAAATTTTTCAGTTATTTCTCGGGAAATCGCTGTTTTACCAGTTCCCGTTGGACCATCTAAGAAAATAATCGATCTTTCTCCATCTTGAACTTTTCCTTCTCTTGCTAGCATTTGATTAGTTAACAGATTATAAAATAATTTTTCACAAACATCTTCTTGTCCAATAAACTTTGCCTTTATTTCATCAAGTAATTGCCAAAGTTGTTCTTCTTCAATTTTAACTTCTTGCGCTTGTTGTTTTGGTAATTCTCCATAACGACGTTCCAACCAATCTTTATTTTCTTTATCTAATTCACTAATAGATTGGTCAATACTTTCTTTTTCTAGTCCTTTAATAAATTTATCAATATCAATATTTTTTTTATTATCTATATCTATATATGGAAATCTTTCTAATTTTCTTTTATCTACTAACTTATTAATATCTTCATAACTTGGATGAGAGGTAAATTCTTTAATTCCAAGTTTGTCAAATGAAAAAATACTAAAAAACTTACTAAGATAAAGATATTGAAAAATCACTTCAGGACACATTTCAGGTTTAAAATTCGCAGTCTCCCAAAGTATTCCTGTCCTTAGAAGTATAGGTATAAAATGAATTCTATATATAGTTCTGTAATATTCATCTTTATCATTAGCCTCTCTGATACTAAATTTTTCTACATCTTCCTTTTCTAAATGAAAAAATCTATATATTTTTTGTAGTTCTGGATATTTATCAAGTACATTTTTTATATTTCCTTCTAATTCTAAGCCTGCCAAAAATAAAGATAATTCCACTTTTTCATCATTATTAAGTGAATAATCAACAAATTCAAACTTTAAAACACCCCTATCTCTAGGTAATGCATATTTAATATCTTTATCAACTAGATTATCAAAAATATCAATAGCCTTATTTATAAGTTTTCTAGTTTCTTCAGTTAACATACTATATTCTGTTTCCATAAATCTCACTTTCCTTCCACTTTGTTCAAGACATATATAGTCAAATCTACTATTATATTACAAAAAAATTATAGCAAAAAATAAGTATATTTACAATAATTTTAAGGAAAATAATCACAACTTTTTTATTTTAACATGCAAAGTATGGGTTAACCTTGACAATGCAATAAATTTATACTATAATAGGCAACTAGAAAAAGGGATTATGTTTATTAAAGGGGGAGTTTAAATGATTTCTACTTCATTATTAACTATTGTTTTTAGTTTTGTTTTAGCTATCCATGGTTCTTATTACTTTACAAGTTTATATTGTAAATCATATAAGAAATTTCTTAGGAAAAAACTTCGTAAATTAAATTATAAAATTGAATTTGGTATAGATAACATTCCTAATCTTGATGAAGAAGCAATTACCATGATTCCTTTGGTTAATGCTATTTATGTTTTAATAAAATATAGTCCTTTAAATACGAAAAGAATAATTAAAGAACTTAAGAAAAAAGATATGCTTATTCCAATTCATAAAAAGAAAATTTCAAAAGATAAACAAGAACTAAAAGAAGTAACTAAAAAAGAGCAAATAGATAATAGTAATTTATTAAGAGAAAAAGTTAAAGAACAAGTAAAATTAACTAAAGAATTAAATAATAGTGATGTTGCTTTAGTATTAAAAATACAAACCTTATTAGTAAAACTTAAAACATTAAATCCTAAAAGTTATGATTTATTAAGTAAAGAATATGAACAATTAGCAAGAGAAGATAAACTTAATAGTTTTATGTTAAAAGATTTTTTAGCAAGAATTTTAGTATCATTAGAATACGATATAAGAGATGGAAGTGCCCTTATTAATTATTTAGATTTTTTAATAACAATAACTGAAAAAAGAATTCTAATGAATAGTCAACAAGATGAAAAGTTCTCTTTTCAAGAACTTGAACAATTAACTAAAGAAATTATAAATAATAGTAATATATATAGTAATGAAGATAAAATAGTTATTTATAAAAAGATTTCTCTTTTATATTTATACTTAATATATGAAAGTAAATATATAAATATAGATGAAGTTAGAGATAGTTGTTTTAACTATGAGGCCTTATTATATGCTACTATTTTAAATATAGTTGAGTTAAATGAAAGAAATGTAATCGAAAGTAATTTAGCATTTGATATAAATGAAAATTATAGTTTAGAAAGTATAGTAAAATTAATAAAAGAAATAAAATTCATAAAAAAAGAAACTGAAGAAGTTACTCTAAAAGAACAAATAAAAATAGATAGCAGTGATACAACTTTAGTATTAAAAATACAAACCTTATTAGTAAAACTTAAAACATTAAATTCTAAAAGTTATGAAACATTAAATAAGGAATATGAAGTCTTAGCAAAAGAAGGCAAACTTAATAATCTTATGTTAAAAGACTTTTTAGCAAGAATCTTATCAGTTATAGAATATGAAGAAAATAATATAAGTTCTATCATTGATTATTTAGATGTTTGGATAGATACTTATGAACAAAAATTTCGAATGGATATGCAAGTAACAAAAAGTCTTACTTTTAAAGAACTTGAACATTTAACTAAAGAGATTATAAATAATAAAACCTATAGTAATGAAGATAAAGTAGTTATTTATAAAAAGATTTCTCTTTTATACTTATATTTAATATATGAAAATAAATATATAAATATTGCTGTTCTTAGAGATAGTTGTTTTAACTATGATGCTTTATTATATGCTGCTATTTTAAATATAGTTGAGTTAAAGAAAAGAAATGTAATTGAAGATAATTTAGCATTTGATATAAATGAAAAATATGATTTAGAAAGTGTAGTAAGATTAATTACTGAAATAAAGTTTATAAGGAATAAACAATTTGTAAAAAATAATAGTTGACCCCAGGAGCAAGGGAATTCTAAATATAATAACTATATCTACTCTCTTTGAGAACCCAGCTTTGATCCTTCACAAGTCAACTAAGTAATATTATTATATAACAAAAATATACATTTGTCAAAATTAGAAATTTATAGAAAATTTGTAAAAGTAATAAAAATATAGTATAATATTAGTAAAGAAAGGAGAAACAGAATGATAGATGATATTAATAAGAGCATTTATGAATATGCAAGAGACATTGACAAGCAAACCAGACTTTTATCATTTTTAGATGTTTATAGAATTTTATTAAAAGATTTAAATTGTATTGTTTGTATGGAAAGTGCTGCTGATTTACTAGGTTATTCAAATGGTGGTTTTAGACACCAGATTTATGTTTACTCATTAGTTGACTTTAATAAGCCTTACATAAAATGTTTTATAGTAAAAGATTTAAATAATATTCCATTTATAGATAGAAAAGGAATTAAAGTTTCTCCTATTGAAATTGCAATTAAAGATATGTTAGAAAAAAAGGAAACTGACCCTCAAATTTTATATGAAACATTTGCTAATTACTACTTTGATAATAACAAATCATATAAAGGATTAGAATTACCAAAAAGATTATCTTTAAAAGCAAAACATTTCAAAGAGGAAGGAGCTTTATATTATGAGCAATGATAACAAAGAAATAGAAATGGAAATAAAAGAATAGCTAAAAAAAGTTATTAAAATGTGTATTAAAAATTATACTAATGAACTTAAATAATAGTTCATTTTTTCATTTAAACACATATTTTTAATATTTTTTGAGGATAATAGAAATAGGTGAGATTATGAGATTTTTAAAATTCATGACTAAATCAATGATTATCCTTGTTTTTCTTGCATTCTTTTCGATTGCTGGTATTTATTTATATGCTAAAATGTTACCTAAACTTAGTATAAGTGGAAATGGTAGTTATACTTTATATGATAATACAGAAGCAGTATTTTTTCAGGGAAATGGGACTAGTAAATGGGTAAGTGTTGATGAAATAAGTGATTATGTTAAAAAAGCAACTATTACAATTGAAGATAGAAACTTTTATAAACATCATGGATTTGATGTTTTAAGAATTATGAAAGCTATGTATACTAATTTAACTAGTAGAAGTTATAAGGAAGGGGCATCAACGATTACTCAACAGTTTGCTAAGAATTTATATTTAGATTTTGATAAAACTTGGGAAAGAAAAATTCATGAACTTTGGTATACTATTCAAATAGAAACACATTATTCAAAAGATGATATCTTAGAAGGATATTTAAATTGTATTAACTATGGTCATGCAATGTACGGGATTGAAAATGCGAGTGAATTTTATTTTGATAAAAAAGCAAATGAATTAACGTTGGCTGAGGCTGCAATGTTAGTTGGAATTCCGAAGTCTCCTTCTAATTATTCTCCTTTAGTTAATCCAGAAATTGCTAAGAAAAGACAAGCTTATATTTTAAAGACAATGTATGATGAAGGAGTTATTACTAAGGAAGAATATAATGATGCTTTAAATGAAGAATTAAAATTTCATGGTAAGAAAGATGGACTTGACTTAGATACTTTGATGTATTATCAAGATGCGGTCATGGATGAATTAAAAAGTTTGGGAAATGTTATCGAGACTAATTTACAAAATGGAGGAATTAGGGTTTATACGAACTTAGATGTTAAGGCTCAGACAAGTTTAGAAAATAGTATTAAAAGTACTATCACGGATAACCTAGAAATTCAGGCAAGCGGGATTATGATTAATCCCGAAGACGGGAGTGTAATAGGTTTAGTTGGAGGACGTGACTTCAATAAATCACAGTTCAATAGAGCTTTAAACTCAAGACGTCAAGTAGGTTCAATCATGAAACCATTTTTATATTATAACGCTCTCGAGAATGGATTTACGGCTAGTACATCATTTTTATCTCAAGAAACCACGTTTACTCTAAGTACTAACAATGTTTATACACCTAAAAACTACAATAATTTATATGCCAATAAGGCTATAAGTATGGCATCAGCCATCTCTTTTTCCGACAATATTTATGCAATCAAAACACATTTATTCTTAGGAAGCGAAAACTTAATTGACACGGCTAAAAGGGTAGGGATTAAAACTAAATTAGAACCAATTGCCTCTCTTCCACTTGGAACTGTTGAGTTAAATCATTTGGAAATTACTAATGCCTACGCAACTTTAGCAAGTGAAGGAATTAAACATGAACCTTATTTTATAAAAAAGGTTACCGATATGGCAGGAAATATTTTATATGAACATAAAGATACCAGCGAAGTTGTTTTAAACAAAAGTATTACCTTTATCTTAAATGATTTATTGAAAGGAACATATGATTATAATATGATTGATTATACTTACCCAACTAATATTTCAATTGCCTCTCTCTTAAAACATGATTATGCTATTAAATCAGGTTCCACTAATACAGATAACTGGATAATTGGTTTTAATCAAAATGTTGTTACTTCAATTTGGATAGGTTATGATGATAATAAAGAAATGACAACTAATGATTTTAGATATTCTAAGAAAATCTGGGCTAATGCGATGGAAGAATATCTTGTTGATAAGGAAGTATCTTGGTATGAAATTCCAAGTAATGTCGTTGGAGTAATCGTTGACCCAATCACTGGAAATCTTGCTACTAATGAATCTAAAAATAAAAAAATCCTTTATTATATTAAAGGAACGGAACCAGGACTTACTCAAGAAGTATTTGATGAATATGAAGAAAAAGAAAAACTAGAAACTGATAATAAAGATGATGAAGCTAAAGAATAATCTCAACTTCATCATTATTTTTTAATAAGAAAGCATTTGCATCATCGGTATCTAAATGAAGTTCAAAGTAGGCTTCATCCGAATCTTTTAAATGAACATGATTAATAATACCACCTTTTTCTCCCGGGATTTTAACACTTACTTCCGTTATTCCAACCAAATTCTTTTCGGCTCTGATTCTGCTATCAACATGAATATGCCGTGTTGCTATTATTCCACATTCTTTAGTAACACTTCCGAAGGGACCAATAATTGTTAGAACGGAAGAGCCTTCAACATCTCCTGAATCTCTAATAGGAGGATTAACTCCTAATTTATAACAATCCGTTTTACTTATCTCAACTTGGGTATAATTTCTAATTGGTCCTAAAACTCTAACATCTTTTATTTCATCTTTATTTGTTTTGATAGTTACAAATAAATTACTAGCAAACTGAGTAGGTTGATTTAAATTTCTTACAACTTCCATCTTTGTATCTTTAAATAAAGTATTATAATCTTCTTGATTTAAATGTACATGTCTATTACTAACTCCAACACTTACTTTCATTCTATCCTCCTCTAAAGAAAAATCAAATACAGGCTCCTTTTCTCTAATTTTTTGATCATATTTCGCGTAGGCAAGGGCTAATTTTTTCATATCTTCACTTATTTCACTTTTTTGAATTGTATCAACTATTAAATCATCATCATTCATAAGTCCTCCTTCCGCACATAATACTATTATAAAAAAATTAATCTTGACTATCAAGACCTAAATTTTAAATTTTACTTAAACTTTACATATTTATCTATTAAAATCATACACTTAAGTGGAGGTTTTTATGAATAATAGTTATAATTATAATCCATATCAAAATGGTTATCCAAGCACTTCAAGTATGAATCCATCCTATATTCCAAGTGAATCCTCATCAGCTCCTGGAGTAGGGGGAACCGAGATTACTAATGAATATGCTGAAGAGTTATTAAATAAGAATATTGGTAAAACTTTAAAAGTTTATATGTCTTTTAATGATTCAATTGAATGGCGAGATAAAGTTTTTGAAGGAATACTTGAAGCATGGGGCAGAGATTTCTTTTTATTAAAGGATCTTAATTCGAATAAACGTTATATGTTATGGAATATTTACATTAATTATTTAGAATTTAATGAAGATGTTACACTTTAGTTGAAAAATTTTAAGAAATTTGCTAAAATATAATTGGTGATATGATTTGAAGAATATAATAATTTTAGCAATCTCGGTTGCAGTCCTTTTAATTATCTTTATAGTAATAGTTTTAATAATAGGAAAGAATAAAATCAGAAGTATTTTAACTCCTCTTGATATGTCTAAGAAAGATATCAATGATTATTTAAAACAAAAATATAAAGTTTATAAAGAAATGATTAAGTATATCAAAGATAATCTAAGTATAAAAGAAGATGCTTTTCAAACTTTCTTAAGTTTTGATACTAGAGAATGTTTACAAAGTGATTTAATTGATATGCTTGATAAAACTACTTATGAATTAAATGAATATGTTGATAACTATGATGAATTATTAAAAAGTTCGGATTTTCTAATTTTAAAAAGAAAACTTTATAATATTCAAATAAACTTAGAAGCAACAATTGATTATTATAATAGTAAGATATCTGTTTATAATACTTTAAAAGATAATGGACCAACTAATTTTTCAACTAAGTTCTTTACATTCGATGAATATAATACAATTAAAAATGAAAAAGAAGAAATATCTAGGTTAATTAACTTAAACTAGATATTTTTTTACTTTAAAAGGCTACCTCTTGGGTAACCTTTATTATTCATAAATTCTAACTTTAATCTTCTTAGTCTTAGATTCATAAGTTGCTCTTAAATCTTCACCAGTAACTGTAACATCAACTTCATATTCACCAGGAGTTGTATATTTAGCAAGGTCAACATTAGCAATTATCTTACTAGCATCGATTTCATCTAAGGCTTCTTTACTTCCTTTAACAAGAACTGTAACGACACTATCACTAGCACTACCGGCTGTTACTTTCAAGCCATTTGCAAGATTAATTGTATGAACTTGAACATTAGCAACTTCTTTTTGAGCTTGTTCTCCAACTTTTAGTTTAACGGTAACACTCTTTTCACTCATATCTCTTACACCGGCAGGTTTTTCAAGATTAACATTAAATTCTTTATCAGTTGATAATCCATCGACATCAACGACAACTGGAATATATTCAACTTTTTGTAATAACTCTTCATCACCATAGATTGTTACATTAGAAACATTTGTCGTTGTTGACTCAATCGCATATCCAACTGCAAGTTCGCCATCTGGAATAACTCTAATTGGAACACTCTTACTTGTTGAAGTAACGGTTAAGGTAGCTCCTATTGTCTTAGGTAATATTTCAACATCAACCATTTTTCCATTAGTATCATAAGCAATTAACGTATTATCATTTAATTTAACTTCTCCAACTGGAGTATCTTTAGGTAATTTTTCTAAATCAACTAAAGCCTTAACATAAGCAACTTCCGCTAATTTCTTTTCAGAACCCTTAATCGTAACTTCGGTTTGATCAAGGGAAATATTACTGATATCTTTTTTACTATCTAGTTTATCACGATGTAAAACTTCGGCTGTAACTTCTCTTGATTCACTTACTTTATCGTATACTACCACTGTTACAATAGATGGGTCTAACTTATATTCAACAGAAGTTACTCTTTGACGATATTTTAAATTAACTCGATGCGTTCCTACCGATAACTCTCTTAAATCAACTGTTATCTCATCACTTCCGGATAATTGTTTAGCAAGATAAATATTACTACGTCTTCCAATTAACACGACATCAACAGTTTCAGGTAATCCTTCAATTACATAGGCTTCTTCATTGTAAATAGCCTTAACTGGTTGATTATATAACATTTCAGCAGAACTTACTAAAGCATTTGAATTTTGTTCTATAACTGCAAAAGCTATAACTGCTAACACTAACGAAATAACTATCAAAAATTGTTTATTAGCAAATAATCTTTCTAAAGTTTTATTACTACTACTAAATAAATCTGATATTTTTAAGAATAACTTCATAACTGGAGTAATAATTATTTTATCAATTAATTTAAATATCTTTCCTAAGAAAAGACAAAACTTTTTAATTATTTTCTTCATAAATTTCCTCCTCGTTGTCGATATCATCACTTGCTTCATCAGAAACTGCCTTTGGTCTTAATTCATCAATTAACATCATCCTTGCATCATCTAATGATAAATTATAGAATAATTCACCTTTAACCGCAATAGAGATTCTTCCGGTTTCTTCTGATACAACGATACTTAAAGCATCAGTTTCTTCAGCAATTCCAAGCGCTGCTCTATGTCTTGTTCCAAGTCGTTTATTTAATTTTATGTTGTTACTTGTTGGGAAAACAGCTCCAGCACAACTAATTCTATTTCCTTGAATAATAACCGCTCCATCATGTAAAGGATTATTAGGAAAGAAAATTGATATCAATAACTCATTTGTAAGGTCAGCATATAATCCTTTAGCTTTATCTATATAATCAGATAAACTTATATCTCTTTCAATTACAATTAAGGCTCCAATTCTAGCTTTTCTACAATAATCAACGGCTTGAATAATTTCATAAACCATTTTTTCTCTTTCATCAACTGTTAATATCTTATGCCTTCCAAGTAATTGACTTCGTCCTAACTGCTCTAAAGCCCCACGAATTTCTGGTTGGAAGATAATAATCAAAGCTAAAGGTCCCCATTCAATTACATACTCTAAAATCCAACCAACTGTTGTAAATCCTACATAATCACTTATTAACTTAACAACTACTATTACTAAAACACCTTTTATTAATAAAGACATCTTAACATTATTTTTAAAATTCTTTAAGATATAATAGAATATCATCCAAACTATTCCAATATCTATAACTCTTCTTAAAACCCACCATACTGTATCAAATATTGTCATACTTAATTCTCCTTTTTAAATTCTTTAAGACTACTTAATTATAACAAAAAAAATGGTTTTAGTAAATACCATTTCTTTATCTATTTTCTCTTAACTTTAGAATTTAAACTTTCTATATAATAATAAATATTTTCTTTTATATCAGAATAAATATTATCAGTACCTGTATATTCTTTTATATCTTCTTTATCTGGTAATAATCTAATAGCCTTGATTATAGTATCTATAGTTTTAACATCCATAGTAAATAAAGCACTATTACCAATCTCTTTTAAACTATTATTTATTTCTTTCTTATAGTAACTAAATTCATTACTTGAATCAGAATATTTACTAAATATTATTTCCAATAATCCACTTATATTTTGATATATATCTTCTATTACTATATATTTACCATCTATTATTTTGATAACAATTTTTAACAAAGAATCTCCTAATACTTTATAAATTTCTATTTCATTATCTTTAATTTCAAATATATTATTAAATATTTCCATTCCAAGACTCTCTTCAACAATCGTTCCTCTATTTAAAGACTTGGAAATAGGAGAATATTCTAAATAACTACTAGTCTTTCTATCAGATAACCAAAGACCATATTCTAAAGTACTAGGATCTCTAAATCCTTCAACCATTTGTCCTTCTAATAAGTTAAATTCTGAAATAATCGTATTTGCATCTCTTTTTAAGTTTTGACTATCACTTCTTGCTAATAGTCTTGTAATATAATAATTCCAATCAAATTTCATACCAACACCTCGAGGTATTATTTTAGCACAATTTATCAAAAAATCAATATAAAAATTAAAAAAAGAAGATAATTTTTAAAACTATCTTCTAAAATCTAAATTTATTATTTAACTTCAACTTCAGCGCCAGCTTCTTCTAACTTAGCTTTAATTTCGTTAGCTTCAGCAACTGGAATGTTTTCTTTAACAGCACCACCATTATCAGCGATATCCTTAGACTCTTTTAATCCAAGTCCAGTGATTTCTTTGATAAGTTTGATTACATTAACTTTTGCTGCTCCAGCATTTACTAAGTTAACTGTAACTGTAGATGGTCCGTCATTTGCTGCATCTCCTGCACCAGCTTGAACTGGAGCTGCTACAGCAACACTTGATGGATCAACACCAAATTCCTCCTTCATTGCATCAACTAATTCTTTGATTTCTAAAAGATTCATTTCTTTTAGAGCACTAATAAATTCATCTCTTGTTAATTTAGCCATAATTTTCTCTCCTCCTTATTAATTATTTTCTTCTAATTGTTTAGAATATAAATCTAAACAGATTGCTAAATCTTTTGGTATAGCAAGCATACCACCTGCAAGCATTGTAAGTAAACCGTCTCTTGATGGAATAGTAGCAAGTTTTTCTAAAGTTTCTTTAGGTGTTACTTCATTATCAACTAATCCAACTTTTAATTCAACTGCTTGATGAGTTTTCATAAAGTCAGCCAAAACTTTAATTGGAGCAATTTGATCTTTACTAAAAGCAACTGCTGTTGGACCTTCTAGATGTTCATCAATTGAAATGTTCAAGTCATGCATAGCTCTTGCAATCAAAGTATTCTTATAAACTTTGTATGTACTTTCTACATCTCTAAGTTTACCACGTAATTCTTTGATTTCTTCATCAGTAAGACCACGATAATCAAATAAAACAACACTACTAGCATCTTCAACTTTTTGTTTAATCTCATCAATTACTTGTTGTTTTTCTTGTAATATCTTAGGATTTGCCATTTTTTCCTCCTTTATTAAATTTATTAAATGTCATGCAAGGAAAAAGTCCTTATATAAGGACTTTAAATAACTTTATCTTATTTATAGTCCTCGGTAGGATTTACTAATTACCTACTGTCTTTGGCACCACATCAATAAACTTATACTATTATAACACAATATTTTTATTTGTCAAATGAATTTATGTTAATTTTTATTCCAGGACCCATTGTTCCAGATATACTTATGTTCTTAACATAATCACCTTTAACAGTTGCAGGTTTAAGTTTTAGAATTGTAGAAACAAAACTATTTAAGTTTTCAAGAAGTTTTTCTTCTTCAAAACTAGCTTTTCCAATAACACCATGAACATTACCAAAACTATCTGTTCTAAATTCAACACGTCCAGATTTAACATCTTTAACGGCCTTAGCAACATCAGTTGTAACAGTTCCAGTCTTTGGATTTGGCATTAAACCTTTAGGTCCTAAAACTCTACCTAATTTACCAAGAAGTGGCATAGTTTCTGGAGTTGCAATTAAAGTATCAAAATCGAACCAGTTTTCTTTTTCGATTTTTTCAATCATATCCATATCTCCTACATAGTCAGCCCCAGCTTCTTTAGCAGCCTTAGCTTGATCTCCCTTAGCAATTACTAAAACTTTTTTAGTTTTACCAGTTCCATTTGGAAGAACAATAGCTCCTCTTAATTGTTGGTCAGCTTTCTTAGTATCAAGATTTAAATACATTGCAACTTCAATTGTTGCATCAAACTTAGCATTTGATGTTTCCTTAACTAACTTAATAGCATCTTCTTTAGTATATAACTTTCCTTTTTCTAACTTTGTTAAAGCTTCGTTATATCTTTTTCCTCTTTTCATATTTACCTCCTTGTGGTTTTAGCGGACTAATAATCCTTCCACATAGGTTTCCCTATATGTTATTTAATTTCAATTCCCATATTAAGTGCTGTTCCTTTAACTGTCTTAATTGCAGCCTCAAGGTCATTAGCATTTAAATCTGGTAATTTAATTGTAGCAATCTCTTTTACTTGGTCTTCCGTTAAAGAACCAACTATTTCATTTCTTCCTTTAACAGAACCCTTTTGCACTTTAGCATACTTCTTAATTAAGTAAGCCGTAGGTGGAGTTTTAATAACAAAGTCAAAACTTCTATCATCATAAATAGTAATTTCAACTGGTGCTATATCTCCCATCTTATCTCTAGTTGCATCATTATACTTAGTACAAAATTCTTGTAAGTTAATTCCAGCAGGTCCTAGAACAGTACCAACTGGTGGAGCAGGGTTAGCTTTTCCTGCTTCAATTTCAAGTTTAACTTTCTTTACAATCTCTTTTGCCATTATAACACTTCCTTTCTTAATTTCTTAGAAGCGAGTGGTCCAAATGGTTAACTTTGTCCGCTTAATAATATAAGTTAAGACATTTCCCTCCCACTAAATCTATATTAATCAAATATAGCATTACAAATAATACCATGATTTCTCTTAAAAATCAAGTATTTTTTGCAATTTTGTTAATCTTTTTTATCTCATTTTTATTATATTCTATACTTATCACTTAAATAACCTAGAAATTAGAAAGATGAATATATTTTAAAGTAGTAAAAATAACAACTAAAAAACCTATACAACTATTGTAACAATTGGTACGTATACCAAAGTACATTGTATCTACATTCTGATTTCAAAGAATCAAGGAATAGGAATGTCCTTTACACATACATACTAAAACCTATCCTAGTATTCAAGCTATAAAGGGCTTGCGCGGACGCCGTTACTATTGTTGGCATTGTTGTTGTTATACGAAAAAATTTGTTATGCGAACAAAACAAAAAAGTTATTAAAAAAATCATTATTTGCTAATGATTTTTTTCGCATAATATTTACTTTAATGATAGTAATTGTTTAAGCAAATCCTCATTTTTATTCCAAGATGGTGTGATATTATAAGGCAAAATATCTTTATAAGCTTTATTAATTGCTTCTCGTTTTGTTTTTTCGTTTGCTTGAGCATATATTTCAGTTGTTGTTATACTCTCATGCCCTAAAAAATCTCTAATGTATACGATATTAACTCCGGCTTCTAATAAATGCATTGCTCTAGTTCTTCTAAGTGCATGTGGAGAAATTTTTTTATTTATATTTGCTTTTTGTATATATTTATCAACAATTTTTTGAATACTCCTTGATGTCAATTTTTCTTTTTTGGAATTACTAAAAAGGTATGAAACATTAGAAAAGTCATTTTCACTAATAAATTGCAATAATAATTTTTTGGTATTATTCATTATAGGAACAGAACGTCCTTTTCTACCTTTTCCTATAACATTAACGCATGGATTATTATCTAATCTTAAATCCATTACCTTAATTTCTAAAAGTTCTGATAATCTTAGACCTGCATCATATAATAAATTTAATAAAACAAAATCCCTACGTCCTTTTATAGTCTTTGTATTAATAGTTTGAAATACAGTTTGTAATTCATCTATAGTTAAGTATTCTTTTTTTTTCTTCACATTTTTTTTGACTCTTATTTGTAATATATCTTGAAATTTAATTAAGTTAGCAGGATCTTCTATATTTACATATTGATAAAAAGATTTAATGGCAGCAAGTCTTTGATTTCTTGTATTTATTGAACAATTTCTTGCATCTTCTAAATATTTCAAAAATTCCTTTATTAAATCTTTATCAATTATTTCAAATGTTATATTTTTTATTTCTATTTTTTTAATATTTACCAAATAAGATATTAATAAATTAAAAGTATCTTTATATGAAATTATTGTATTTATAGAAGCATTAATTTCCTGAGGTAAATATATATTAAAAAAATTATTTAAATAATAAGCAAAATTTTTATTATTCATCTTCTAAATCCTCCATTTCTAAAATTAAATTACTACCATATTTTTCAATTTGTGTTCTTATGCTTGGATACATATCTGAAGTAAGACGTAGATAGTAAGCTGTAGAAGATATTTTTGTGTGACCAACATAAGTGCTTAATATAGGAAGATAACTATTAATATCGATTCCATTTTCTACCGCTTGTTTTAAACTTAAAACACAAAATGTATGTCTAAAATCATGTAATCTTGGACCATTTTCTGTGTGTTTAATTTTAGAATAATGTAAAATTTTTCTGAAACAGCTATAGATACTATCCGGTGTATATTTAGTGCCATTTCCATGTCTGAAAAAATAATCTTCTTTTTTATAATTTTGATTGTAATTAATATTTATATAATTTAGTTTTTGCATTAATTTTTCAGAAATTACAATTATTCTGGTTTCAGTATTTTTAGTATTATGAATAGTGATTGAATTATTATTAAAATCTATATCTTCTATTTTAATATTAACACATTCTGATACTCTTAATCCAGTTGAATATAATAAATTAAAAATTGCATTAACTACTAAATTTTTATATGTATCAGTATAATAAAAATTTTCTAGTGTTTTAAAGAAAATTGTTAATTCTTCTTTGGTAAAAATATGAGGAATGTGTGTTTCATTACCACGTTTATATTTTTTATTTGGAATAACATATGCTTCAATGCCATTAGAAACTAAATATTTAGCAAATTGTCTTAAAACTGATGCATAGGCACTTTTACTACATTGTTTTATATTTTTAGAATTTAAGAAATTTTCTAATATTTTTTTAGTGATTACTTTAGCATCACTATTATTTAAAAGTGTATAGTTATCGAACACTACTAGTTTTGATTTTTGAGAATAGTAATTATAACCAAGTTTTATTTTATATTCATAGTATTGATATAAATAATCTTTAAATGGTCCATTAAAAATATTATTATTCATTAGTATCATCCTCCAAAAAACACTTTTTTAAAGAATTGGTATCAATTTTTAGGTAATTTCTTGTACTTTCTATATTTACATGTCCTAAAGTAGATGCTATAATTTCCATTGGAATATTTGCTTTTAACATTGAACTGGCTAAAGTGTGTCTAAAAGTATGTATTCCTTTTCTTGCTTTTGATAAATAATCTATATTTGCCTTTTGGTAAGTTTTTATTAAATATTTCTCAATATTTGCGGTATCACTTAATTTCGATGCTTTATCATCATGAGTTACAAAAATATATTTCGAATCAGTTTTGGGTCTACCATTTTGAACATAATTAATAATAGCTATTCCAACATCTTCAAAAAGTGGTAATTGTATTTCAACTTTTGTTTTATGGTGAATAAAAGTTATTGTATTATTTTCCCAATCTATGTTAGAAAATTGAAGATTTTTAATATCAATAAATCTAATACCTAATCTAATAGCTAATAGAACAATTGCCTTATTCCTTTTTTCAACATCACTTTCATCTACTAAATTATTAACTATTTTTTCAAGTTCCTCAGGTTCCCAAATTGTTACTAAACTGATTGGGGCGTGATATTTTATTTTATCAATTAAGACTGAATAATTAGAAATAGTATATTTACTTTCGTATAAAAAATTTAAAAACATTTTTAAAGCCCAATTATAATTTTTTCTAATATAATAGCTTGAGTCATAATATTTATTAATAAATTTTTGAATTACACTTAAAGTTAATTTTTCATAATTATCAATACTTTCATTTTCAAAAAAGACCATAATATCTTTTGTAAGTTTTATTTTTTTTGTAATTGTCACTTCTGAATTGTAATTTTTCATTTCTTGCTTATATTTTTCTAATATTTCCTTATTATAATTAGAAATATTAATTTCATAATGATTATTAATTATTCTTGAACTTTTTGTTTTTAATTTTAAAGCATTTAATCCTTCAAGAGCATTTATAGAGTGTATAGTGTACAAATAATCTTTATGACTTTTATTATTTTTTTGATAATCCAAATATAATTGTTTGCTATTATCATCATAACTCAAGTTATTTTTTTGCAAAAAATCCAATAACTGTTTCCAATTGCGACACATCTGATTGTAAAAATTATAACTATAGTTACCAATCAGAATTTCCTCCTTTCTTTTTTCGATTAATTCGTTTAATGATAAATAATTCATATTTATCTCCCTCCTTTTTTGCCATTTAAAAACGATATTAAATGACAAATACATATTATATCATTATACGAAAAAAAATCATTATTTTTTTAATGATTTTGCAACATTTTATACTCAACAGAAGAAGTTAAAATATAGAATGAACTTATTTTATTAATTTTTATGAATTTAAATTTTTTCGCATAACAAATTTTTTCGTATAACAACAATTATGTGAATTTTCACATAATTGTTGTTAACGGTCCCATCCGAATTCCAATTAGCGACATTATTAGAGTTACTAGCGGAAGGCGACAAGAACCACAGGCGCCAATTAACTATATCCTATTTTCCGACAATAAAATGTTGTATTTTTACTACTTTAAAATAACAAATATTAATATTAGGTAAAATCTTCTCCCAATCTTAGGCAACCGTCTAAGATTGGGAGTGCTAATTTCTTTCGCCGAAAGAAATTAGTTTACCACTATTTTATTTATTCTCTATCTTCCCATCTTATCACTGTATCAAATTAGCCGGTCCCTCTCGGACTTCGCCCTCGTTGGGACTCAGGATATCAAGGTGTAAGGTGCTGTCAAACTTCCATCATTATTTCCTGTTATTTGTACGGTGGATTTAAGATAAATGGCTGCGCGGACGCCGCAATAGACACTCGCGATGTAGTAGTACACACGGCCACTACTGCCCCAGAGAGCGACATAGTTAGAGCCATAGGAAGACGGCGACAAGAACCATTCGCCAGCCGGGTTGGCTGTTTTATATAGCCAACTTGTTCCTACTACTGTACTTGTAAATCCTGAAATTCCTGTTTTTGTTGTCCAATAACTACTATCTACACTATACCCATAATCACTTGGATACATTAATCCTATTTTTCCTGTCCATGGATTATAATCTGATGTACTTCTTTCTTGCGTATATAAATTTACTGTTGTTGCTTCATATGTTACTTTTCCTAAATACCATTTTGCTTCTTCATATATCATATTTTGTGCTTTACTTGTTAATGATGTTAAATAACTTCCATTTAAATATGTATTTACTTCCGATGATGTCCAACTTGGATTATTGCTACTATTCCATACCATTGAAGATGATGATACACTATTTCTTACTATCTTCATATGTTCATTTTCACTATCATCTTTAAAGATTCCTATTATTCGCCATGTTTCACAATTACTTGAATTTTGTTCACTTGTACTATCGCTACAATTGAAATATACATAATTATTTACTGTCTCTCCTGAATATCTATATTCTCTTATTGTTGATTTATCAGCACTTTTATCTGTAATTGGTTCACAACTTTCTTCACTACATGTTGTTGGTATTCCTATCAATCCATCCGTTCCTAACTTGGCTTTTAACATTTCAGTTGCTACTACTGTTGTTGGGGTTTCTTGTTCTTCTTCTAATGTCTTTTCTTCAAAGTCTCCATTGACTGATACTTTTACTGATGCAAAAGCGTCACGATTCCAGGTTTCCATGTCCATATCTGATGTTTCGGCATCATCTCCTGAACCTAAATGCATTTCATTTGATACCCACATATATAACTTATAGGTAATTGTTATTTCATCAGTTTGATTTGCTGCTATTTTATTTACCCAGATTTTTTTACCATCTTCAAAATTGTCATACTTTCCTTCAGCAATTACTTCTTGTTCTTCACCATCTGGTAATTGTTCAGTTAATCTAAATCTTAAGAACTCATCTGGTATTCTTGTATGTCTATCAACTGGCTCGTCTCCCCATTTAATTACTATTTCATACCAGATTGGTTTTGTATATGTATTCTTTCCTTCTATTGTAAACTCGAATACTTGACTTGGGTCATATGTATTTGTTGGCATTGCATTTTGAATATTTATTGTAGAACTTCCTTCGGTATACTTCATATAAATATCTCCCGCAACGAGTTGTTGATTAGGGCCAACCTTAAAATAATTCCATAAGGCATATGTTCCTGTTATGATTAATGTTAATACTAATAATACTGCTCCTAGTATTACCCATTTTCTCTTTTTTAAATATTTGTTTTCCATATTTTCTTATCCTCCTTTACATGGTCCACTATTTTAATAATATTATAAGATAAATACTTGGACTTTTCAAGTCTTTTTGAGAGAAACTCAAAAAAAGACATAGAAAAGGATAGTATTAGTATACTACTTCTCTATGTCTAAATTTGTCGAACAATATAAATTTAATTTGTACTAATATTGATAGACCCCCCCCATGGTAAACTGATTGCAAACTATAGTTCTTGATACATTTAGTAATTTTACAGCATTTTTTACCATACTCGGGTTCCTCCTTTATCTTATATGAATATCTTATCATATTTAGATAAATAGTCAAGTACTTTTACTTAATTTCTTTTTAAATCTGATATTGTTTTTACTTTATCTTTATATTCTTTATTATAAGAAACTAATTCAGTTATAAAATTCATGAATAAATCTAAATCATGAATTTCAAGATCTAATATTAAATCTTTATATTCTTGATATAACTTTCTTAATTTATCACTTTTAAAATTAGATTCTTCTAAATCAATAGTTCTAAATAAACTTTTAAGAAGACTATGATTTAAATTATTTATATTATAAATTAAAGAATTTTTTAATTTATACCATTCACTTGTATCTATTATATTAAATTCATTACTAGAATTATCATATAAAATATTAACTCCTACTAAATCAGCCATATAAATATTCGGAAATTTTTCTATTTCAAGTCTTATTTTATTATAAGCATTAATTAAATTATCTATTAATAAACTACTATCTAAACCTAAATAAATATCTTTTCCTTTTAAATAATTCATAGTATATGCTTTAATTAAATTACTATCTTCTAAATAATATATATCTTTAGGAAACGCAATATTAGGTGAAGTATGATCTTTTATATAAATATTTTTATATTTCCTAACTGTTTTAAATATTTTAATAACAGTATCTTTATTTAAAAAGTAACAAGACCCTTCTTTACCTTTGGCAAGAAAAGTATTATTACTTTCTATTTCTAATATATCTATAATATTAACTAAGACTTTACCCATTCTAAGCCTTCTTTATTTGACTTAATTCACATTCAATGGTTGTTTCTTGTCCAAATAAGTCAACAACAGCATTAACAATCTTATTTTCTTCATCAATAGACTCAATTTTACCAAACATACCAGAAAAAGGTCCATCAACAATCTTAATAGAATCTCCAATATTAAGATCATTCTTAATATCAATTCGATTCATACCCATGCTATTTAGGATATTATCAACTTCATAAGGTTGAAGTGGGGTAGGTTTAGCTCCTTTTCCACTTGATCCAATAAATCCGGTTACTCCTGGAGTGTTACGAACAATAAACCATGCTTCATCACTCATTATCATTTCAACTAAGATATAACCTGGAAATAACTTCTTAACTTTTTCTTTTTGAACTCCATTTTTATCTTCAACCATTACTTTTTCTTCGGGTACAATAACTCTAAAGATATAATCTTTCATATCCATAGAATTTGCACGCATCTCTAGTTTCTCTTTAACTTTATTTTCATGTCCTGAATAGGTATTAACAACATACCATTGCTTCTCATCCATCTTTAACCCTCCTTACTCTTATACTAAACTCTTAACAAATGCCATTACTAATTCTATAATATAGAAATAAACAGCAAAGAATATTACAAAGAAAATAGTTGCAACACTATACTTAACCATATCTTTACGATTAGGAAAATGTACTTTACTCATTTCTTTTTTAATACTCTTAAGTAACCCTTCTTTTTTCTCTTTACTCTTTTTTTCTTTTTTGACTTCTTTTTTCTCAACTTTCTTAGTTGTCTTTTTAGTCTCTTTTTCTTTCTTACTCATCTTTATCTCCTTTTTTAAGTAAATTAAAAAACACTCTTTCGTGTTCATGTATATAAAATACCATACATTTACCAAAAAATCAAGTGTTTTTTGCATTATTTTGTAAATAAATCATCTAATCCATCAAAACTTAAATGGGTTGAAGTAAAACCTCTTAACCTTGAATTAAGTTCATTATCACTTTCTGTATAACAATCTTCATTATATTTTCTTAAAATAGATGCTATTATTTTTTCATCATCTGTTTCAACAAAATTTCTTAAATTAATAGTTTCATTATCATTTAATAAATAAGCATTGTTATCATTTACTCTTATTCCTAAATCTTGCATAAATACTTTAACACTATTAGATGGATTAATATTTATATAAGTTTTATATAATTTATCTAATTCATCATTAGTTATATCTCTTTTACAAGTTAATTCTACATCTTCATTATAAATAACTTTTAAAATACTTTTTCTTTTATTTATTATATTAACTCTTTCTTTATAATTCTTTTTAGTTCTTAAATATATATTATATAATTTATTAATAGTATTACTATTAGCATATCCATCTTTTAATAAAGTATCATCATCAAGTAGATAAATACCATCACTATTTAATCTAATACCATAGATATTTATAAAATCTGAAAACTCTATTATATCTAAATCTTCATCTTCTTTTGAATGAATACTTTTATAATGTTCTGCTAAAATAACTAATTCATATGCTGATATTTCTATATCATCTAAAACTAATATATCAGTTTCTCTTATAATTGATAGTATTTCATATCTAAGACTTAATTCTTTTTGTTGTCTTTCCTTTAATATTTCTACTTCATCGATAGATAATTTATTAGGATAATTTGCTGTTAAATAAGTTCGTAATTTATTATTATTAGTTTGATTAGCAAAAGCATTTTCTTTTATATCTTGAGGTCTATAACCATCTAAAATTAAAGTTTTAATTAAAACAATTCTTAAATCTCCTTTATATTGAATTATATTATAATTTGTATTTTTAGGTACTTCTATATTATTTTTAACTAAAATAATAGATTTAGGACTTAAAGGAAAATTATTTTTTAATTTAGTATTTGTAACATCAAGTTTTCTTGTATTATTCATTTGTTCTTCTAAAGGTTCTAGAATAACTATATCTGATGCATTTCTTATACCATTTAAAGTAACACTTTCTATATCTTTAGAATCTAAAGTATTATTTTCTGGTAATTTATTGGTTGTTATTACTAATACTAAATCTTTATAAGTAAAATCATCAGGAAAAGTTAAATTAAGACAATCATCTAAGTATTCAATGTATTTATCATTTATATGATGATGTTCTTTTAATGTTTTAATTACTTTTCTTGCTACTAAATCTAATTTTAATCTTTCTAATTCTTGATCATTTTTTTCTAATACGTTTTGCATAAATAACTCCTAACTATTTTAAAATAAAAGTATAAATAAATAAGCCAATTAAGTAGAGTAAGGCAAGAATACTTGGAATAAATAGAATATTAACAAAAGCATTGTTGTCTTGTTTTTCTATCTTATTGCTACTTAAAGCACGACCTGCTTCAGTTGCTAAAGTTTTTCGAAGATTAGTTTCTCTTCCGGCTTCTTGCTTTTTACTATCTAAATAATCATTTAAATAATTTATATTACCATTTATAAATAAATCTTCATAATATTCATAGAACTCATCTGGAATCTGTAAATTTTGATTAAAGTTTTTTATATTATAAACAATAAAATTATAATGATCTTGATTCATCTTACCATCTACTATTATATTATTAAAAGCCATTAACCCAATTTTTGCCATTTGATAAATATTTATGTTGATATCTTTTGCTGGATTATGCTCAATAGGGGAGATTATACCTTTAAAATTATTAAGATCAGGAGTATTATTTACTAATATTATTTTTTTAGGATTAAAATCAATTATAAAGAAACCTTTGCTATGAATATATTTAACTGTTATATCTAATAGTTTTAAAACATCAGTAAGCATTTCGGGATTTTCTTTACATTGTTCTAATAAATCACTTAATAACATAGCAACACCTCCTAGTCTATAATAAGTATAACATAAATTTCTGAAAAATGAACAAAAAATTGCAAGATTTTCTATCTTGCAACGATATTTACGATTTTATTTTTAATAACTATTACTTTTACGATTTCTTTTCCTTCTAAATGTTTTTCTACATTTTCATTGGAAAGAGCTAGTTTTTGAATTTTATTTTCAGTTGAATCCATTGGTACTTCGATAGTTCCTCTTAACTTACCATTTACTTGAACAGCAATGGTTACTGTTTCGGATACTAATTTATCAGGATCATATTTTGGCCATTTAGATTCGCATAAATGAGCACCTAACTCATATTGTTCATTTAATTCTTCGGTAATGTGAGGTGCCATTGGGTTAAGTAGAAGAAGGAAAGTTCGATAGTCTTTTTTAGTAATATTTTCTAGTTTTTCCATTTCATTTAATAAAATCATTAAACTAGAAATGGCTGTATTATATTTTAAGTTATCTAAATCTTCTCCAACTTTTTTAATGGTTTTATTGATTAGAACTTCAAGAGTAGGGGTATAAGTTGTTTTACTATTTAATTTAGAGGCTATTCGAGAAACTCTATCAAGGAATTTTTTACATCCATTTAAACTATTGGTATTCCAACTAACTTCTTTTTCATAATCTCCAATAAACATTTCATAAACTCTTAAAGCATCGGCTCCGTATTCATTGATACAATCATTTGGATTAATAACATTTCCTTTTGATTTACTCATTTTTTCACCATTAGAACCCAGGATCATTCCGTGACTGGTACGAAGTTTAAATGGTTCTTTATTAGGAACTAAGCCTTGATCATATAGGAAGTTGTTCCAGAATCTAGCATAAAGTAAGTGTCTAGTTGCATGTTCCATTCCTCCGTTATACCAATCAACTTTACCAAAGTAATTTAGGGCTTCTTGAGAGACAAATTCTTTGTCATTATGTGGATCCATATAACGAAGCCAATACCAAGATGAACCGGCCCAGTTAGGCATTGTATCAGTTTCTCTTTTTGCAGGAGCCCCACATTTAGGACAAGTTGTATTAACAAACTCAGAGATTGATGCTAAAGGACTTTCACCAGTATCGGTTGGTTCGTAGGATGCAACATTTGGAAGTTTAACTGGCAAGTCTTCATAAGGAACAGGAACCCAACCACATTTATCACATTTAATCATTGGAATAGGTTCACCCCAGAATCTTTGTCTTGAGAAGACCCAATCTTGAAGACGATATTTAACTGATGCATGACCAATTCCTTCTTGTTCTAAGAAATTTATCATTTTAGCAATAGCCTCTTCTTTGGTTTTAATACCATTTAGGAAACTAGAGTTAACCATTTCGCCATCTCCAACATAGGCTTCTTTGGAAATGTCTCCACCTTTTATAACTTCAATTATATCAATATTAAATTTTTTTGCAAATTCATAGTCACGTTCATCATGAGCCGGAACAGCCATGATCGCACCAGTTCCATAGCCCATCATTACATAGTCAGAAATGTAAACTGGAATTTTTGCTTTAGTAACTGGGTTAATGGCATAGAAGCCTAAGATTTTAACTCCCGTTTTATCTTTATTAAGTTGAGTTCTTTCCATTTCACTTTTTCTACTAGCAAATTCTTGATATTCCTTAATTTCATCCATATTAAGAATTCTTTGTTCTAGATGTTTTAAAATAGGATGCTCGGGTGCGATAACCATGAAAGTTACTCCAAAGATGGTATCAGGTCTGGTTGTATAAACTCTTAGTTTTTCATCAGTATCATCAATTAAGAAATCAATCTCAGCTCCGGTTGATTTACCAATCCAATTAATTTGAGCTAACTTCGTTTTTTCTTGGAATTCGGTTTCATCTAACCCATCAAGTAATCTTTCTGCGTATTTCTTCATTCCAAGCATCCATTGCTCTTTTTCTTTATGAATAATTGGTCCTCCGCATCTTTCACAGCAACCACCTTCAACTTCTTCATTAGCAAGTCCTATCTTACAATTTGGACACCAGTTAATTGTTTTTTTGTCTTTATAAGCTAGTCCTGCTTCATAAAATTTTAGAAATTGCCACTGCGTCCATTTATAATACTCAGGATCAGTTGTTGCAAATTCTCTTGACCAATCAAAAGATAATCCTAAACTTTCAAGTTGTTTTTTAAAAGTTTTTATATTTTCCTTTACGGCAACACTTGGATGAACATGGTTTTTAATTGCATATTCTTCAGCGGGAAGTCCAAAAGCATCCCATCCCATTGGGAATAAAACATTATATCCTTCCATTCTCTTTTTTCTTGCAACTGCATCAAGGGATGCATAACTTCTAACATGTCCAACATGAAGTCCAGCTCCACTTGGATAAGGAAATTCTACTAAAATATAGTATTTTTCCTTTGTACTATTATTTTTGGCTTCAAAAGTATGATTTTCTTTCCAATACTTTTGCCATTTTGCTTCAATTTTTTTTGTTTCCATTTTTTATCAATCCTTTCTTTTTGTAATACCTACCTATAAAACCATACGTTATTATAATAAGTGGTATAAATAATACTCCTCCAAAGATAATTGCAAGATAAATATTATTAATAAATCGCATTACAAATGTTGCAATAAAAGCTATATCAAAAGCACTTATTAAAGCAATTTTTTGCATAATACTAGTATACTTTATCTTATCAATATCAAGGTTATATTTTTTAATTAAATATAAAAGTTCAACCGGAACTTTTTTCTTATTTATTTTTTTATGTCTTAATATTTGAAAAAAGAAATAAAATAAATAAACAACCAGAAATGTTCCTAAGAACCAAATTAAATCACTTATAATAACCACCTACCTTTATAAAAAGGATGATACCTAAAGGAGTGCAAAAGCACGGTACCATCCTAATTTTTACTTAATTATCTTAACGCGATTAACGAATTATTTTCCTAAAGACAAGTTCATATTTTTCTAATATTAGTTCTCACCAACCACTAACTCTCTTAAATTAGAAGAAATATTACTACTTCTTTAAATAATTTATACTGATATTAAACCACATATATATCTTTTTTGCAAGTATTTTTCGTAAATTTATTTATTTTTTTAAGAAACATTTACTTTTTATACACTTTAGAATCTGTTTCTATACTCTCATCTAAGGTTTCTAATAATTCATTTCTAGTATTATAAAACTCATCTTTATTTCTTAATTCATATTCATGTAATAAATATTCAATATCACTTAACATAGATATTATTTCTTGTTTTATATTTAATGTATATAGTTCTTGTTCTATCGTTCCATCTTCTTTCCTTACTAATAATACAATTTCTTTAAGTCTTAAGGATATTTTTGATTGCTCTTTAGATGTTAAATTTAATTTTTCCATTTCTTGAATTAATCTTTCTACTTCCTTAAAGATAATATTAGAAAAATTATTATTGGTTATATATTCCTTCTTTTCTTTAAAAACATTAGAATTAGGAAATTTATGTCTTAAATATTTATTTATTTCATTACCTTTGGTTTTAATAATCTTATATAAGATAAAAATAGAATATCTAAGGAATAAAAAGATTAAATGGATACCTACTAAAGGTGTTAATAAAATGAGCGTTAAAAAACTTATCATAACTAATAAAATAACTGCAAATAAAATTATAAATAGTTTACCTTCTTTTTCTTCACTATTTAAGTTTAGTTTTGTGACGATTAAAGTTTTAATACTATCACTTAAATCTTTGATTCTTCTTATAATGGTTTCAGTTTTATTGGAATTTAAAATTTTATCTATTAGTTTTGGCTTTTTATTTTCTTTAAGTAAGTCTTTTATTTCTTTCTCTTCTTCCATAAAAATACTACCCCTTCTTGGGATAGTATTATATCTTATTTTTTTAATAAAGTCAAATCATACTTCACGCATATATTCAATTAATCTAATAAATACTTTTATACTTCGTTTATCAAGACCTTTTTTCTTTAATTTTTTAATTTCAATTCTCTTTTTATTAATAGAGGTATCTTTGTTATAAAGAATTGCTGCAATAGTATCTTTTAGTTTAGTTGGAACTTTTAAGTCTGATAAAATACTATCAATATCATTATCAAGAAGCATTAAAGCATCTATTTCAATATCAGTACCTTGACAATTAATCATTAACTGGGTTGAGGTATTAAAGTCTTTTATTTCAATAACAAAGTCAGTATCCATAACATAAGAAACAAAAGGAATTTCTTGATCATTAGAATAAACTTTAACATTGGTTGCTTGTTTTGTGTTTCTAAATCTTATTTTATAATTTCTAGTTTCAAATAATAATTTAGGATTTCCTTCGATGTTATGAATTATTAAAGTATAATTGTTTTCTAAGTAATTATATTCTATACTAGTAATAGCATAGTTACCATCTTTGTATTTATTAGTTAGACCATCATCTTCATATAAGTTGTAGACATTGCTACTACCTGGGAAGACATGAATTTCAAGTTCATGAGGAGCATCTGTTGACATTAAATCATTAACTCCCGAGGTTGGAATAATAGAACCAGCCTTAACAAAAACCGGATAATCTTCGATGTTATAGAATGATACATATTTTTTGTTACCCATGAATTTTTTACCAGTTTTAAAGTCATACCAAACACCATCTGGAATAAAGAATTTTTGAATAGTTCTATTAATTAAAGGATCACTTTTTTTAACAATAGGGGAAACTAACATTTCAGAACCAAAAAAATATTGATTAATATAAACTGGATCATCATAGACAAAAGGATATTCATAATAAAATGGTTTAATTAAAGGAATTCCTTCTTTATGATAATGATAAAGTTCGGTATATAAGTAAGGTATTAGTTGATTACGTAGTCTTAAATAATAACTTACAATATTATTAGTAACTACATCCCATCGCCATGGTTCTCTTTTATAATAAGTTCCATATTCGGTATTAAAACGAAGAATAGGAGAGAAGACTCCAAATTGAACACTTCTAATATATAGTTCGTCATCTTCAATTCCGCCAATTGAGCCTCCAACATCATGGCTCCATAAAGAAACTCCTATATTTGATGCTGTTATATTGAAAAGAGGTAAGTATCTTAATACATCAAAACTTATAACGTTATGACCAGAATAGAGAATTGGATATCTGTGAGGAGCAAAGTTTGCATTACGACCTAATACTAAACTTCTTTTACCCTCTCTTTCCATATCTTTTTTCATATAATCATTTAGAATAAATAAAGTATTTCTATTTTCTAAAACATCATAGTCATTCCAATATAAATCAATTCCTAGTTTTTCTAAAGGATGCAAGAAGATTTTAAAATATAAATCCATAAATCTGGCATCAAAGGGATTGAAATCTATATATCCTCTTTTATTTAATTGAATATATTCTCTAGCCATAGCAAAGTTTTCTTCATGAGGAAATATTCCATCTTTAGGATTAACTTTAACTCCTACTTTAACATTCATTTGATGAAGTATTTCAATTAGTTTCTCTGGTTCTCGAATTAGACTTTTATTAAAAGTAAAACCTGAACTAGAAGAGAGTTTAGGATCTTTTATACTCCAATCTTTATCAAATAAAAAAACTGAGATTGGTATACTATTAACTCTAAATTTATTTAAAAGGGTTACAACGTGTTCATCAAGATAAGGCATATCTCGGCTCCACCAATTACCAAGTGCATATCTTGGGATAAAAGCAGGGTATCCTGTTAAAGTATAATAATCTTTTAAGATTTCATTAAAATCTGTACCATAAGCAAAGAAATAAATGTCTTTTGAACCTTCCTCTCTTTTATATATATTAGAATTTTCATCTAATAAGATACTATCAGAGTCATCAATTACAACAAACATATCAGGACTGATTAAGCCTTTACTTAAATTAGGCATTTTGCTTGCATTATCAAGAGAAACAGTAGTTCCGCCATAGTTTTTAACTTCTTTTTGGGTATAAAACCATTCTTTACGACTAAAAGTAATGGTTGCTGATAAACTTTTTTCTGTAAATTTAAATTCTTTAGCATATTTTAAAATAAAGTATTTTGTTTCAATATAAACATACCCCATATCTTCTTTAATAGTAAAAACGGCTCGGTCAAAGTTACGAAAAGTAACTAAGGCTGATGCTAAATCAACAAATTTGCCTGTTTCACTATATTCAAGTCTTACTAATCTTTCGGTCAAAACACTTATTCGAAATTTCTGTCCTTGAATAATTGATCCGGGATTAGCTTTTAAATTATTAATATCTATTTTAAATTGTGGACCTAAATCATACATAAGGTACCTCCTTTTATTCTTTTTATTTATTTAAATTTCTTATATAATATTCATCATAGGTTAAACCACTTTCATGAACTTTACTTGCAAGTTCTTCTCCAACATAGCGATAATGCCATGATTCATAACGAATACCTGTTATATTAACCGTTTCTTTAGCATATCTAAAGATAAATCCATATTTATAAGCATTTTCTTTTAACCATTTACTTTCAGGGGTTCCTTCGAAAGTTTCACTGCTTTCCGCCTTGATATCAGCTGCAAGTCCCGTTTGATGTTCGGAAAATCCGGCATGGGCGACATAATTTTCTGCATAATTTTTACCATAGGTATTTAAATATAAATCATAAGTTTCTTGTTGCGTTTGATAATCCCGGTATCCTGACCTTATCACGATTTTACTTCCAACCGCATTTTTACAATCATCAGACATCCTCTTGAAGGCTTCAAGCATTGTTTTATTTGCTTTTTGCTTATCATCAACCGCATACTCTTCTGGTACACTTACCAAATCATCTGGTACAAAACTAGCATCTAATTCATTATATTTATTAACTAACATATCAAAACTAAAATCTTCAACTTTATTGGTATCTGTATAAAAGTCTTTATCAAGTCCTATATTAACATAGGTAACTATCTTATCTTTTTCAATAGCATTTTCCTTATTATATTCTAAATATCTATCATAATTAGCAAGAATAGAGTAATCATATTCTAAATAACTAGATACATTTTTATCATAATCCTTCTTTAAGAATTCTTTAATTGAATCATCAGTTGCACTTTTTAAAATATTTTCAATATCATCTTTATTATAACCTTTTTTAATTAATTCATTTATATCTTTAGTATAGTCTTTTAAGTTATAATAATTAATCTTCTTATAAGTTTCATAATTATCTTTATTAAAATCCGTGCTTGCTAAAACAGTATCTAAAGATTTTGAATATTTATTTTCTAAAATATCTTTCTTTAAACCATTTTTTAGAATAGTTGTAATACTATTATCTTGATAGCCTAATTCTTTTAATTGATATTTATTATATAGCTTTATAGGATTTATTACTTCTATTAAAATAATTACTAATATAATACTTAAAATTATTACTACTTTTTTATTTAGTTTTTTCTTTTTCATATGCACCTCTATTATAAGTATACCATAAAACTGAAATTAGTTAAATCATTTTTAGAAAAAACTTGAAATTAGTATGAAAAAATGCTAAACTAAGCCAAGTAGGTGATAGTATGTGGCCTAATAATAAAAGATATTATACATTAGATTGTTTTTATAAAGAGAAGTTTCACTCTAAGATTGCTAAAGTTAGTTTGAATGGTAATTTTACTTGTCCTAATCGGGATGGCACCAAAGGAGTAGGGGGCTGTATTTATTGTTCGAATCTTAAAAGTGGGGATTATGCAGGAGATGCTAGTAAAGATATTATTACCCAGTTTAATGATATTAAAAAAGTGATGCTTCATAAGTGGAAAGATGCAAAGTTTATTGCTTATTTTCAAGCTGGAACTAATACTTATGCTCCTGTTGAAAGGTTAAAAGAGTTATTTGAACCGGTTTTAAAAATCAAAGATGTTGTTGGTTTAAGTATTGCAACGAGACCTGATGCGATAAGTGATGAATGCCTTGAATATTTATCAGATTTAAATAAAAGAACGTATTTAACAGTTGAACTGGGACTTCAAAGTATTCATGATGAAACTTCCAAGTTAATTAATAGATGTCATACTTTAAAAGAATTTCATGACATGGTCTTAAAACTTAGAGAAAGAAAAATAAATGTCGTTGTTCATATTATAAATGGTCTTCCTTATGAAACTAAAGAAATGATGCTTGAAACTGTTAAATATTTAAATAATCTTGATATTCAAGGAATAAAGATACATATGTTGCACATTTTAAAGAATACTAAATTAGCCGATATGTACAATAAAGAACATTTCCATGTTTTAACTAAAGATGAATATATTGATATTGTAGTTTCGGAGTTAGAGTTATTAAGACCTGAGATTGTTATTAATCGAATTACAGGAGATCCTAATCCTGATGAGTTAATTGAACCTACTTGGTTAATCAAGAAGTTTGTTGTTTTAAATGATATTGATAAAGAATTAAAGAAAAGAGATACTTATCAAGGAAAAAAAGTAAAAAAAGATATATAAAATTATAGTAAAAAACACCAAAAATGTAGTATAATATTTTTAGGAGGATTATCATGAACAAAGAAGAAGTGTTAGAAGCAATAAACTTTTTAAAGAAATATAAAACTGAAAACTCAGAAATAGAAACAAAAAGTGCTAAATTAGGTTTTCCGAAAAAATGTTACGATACTATTTCTGCTTTTGCTAATCAATATGGTGGAATAATACTATTTGGAATAAACGAGGAGAACAATTTTGAAATTGAAGGAGTTTATGATTTAAACGATTTACAAAAACAAATAACTAATTTATGTAGTGATTCTTTTGAACCTAGAATTAGACCAGAAATAATACAATTAGAAATAGATGGTAAAAATATTTTAGCAGTTAAAATCAAAGAATTAGAACAAACTAAAAAGCCTTGTTATTATAAGCCCAAGGGAATAAAAGGTGGATCTTATATAAGAATTGGAGATAGAGATGACTTAATGACTGATTATGAACTTTATTCTTTGCAAAGTTATAAAGAACATATTTTTGATGATATAAGACCTACCAAAAGAGCTACTTTAGATGATTTAGATCGTGATGAATTGGTTGAATATATTGATAAAGTTAAAAAAGATAAACCTAATTTTGCTAAATATGATTTTGATAAATGTTTAAATTTATGTGGAATAACTGATAAAAATCAAGAGCAAGTTTATCCAACTCTTGCAGGAGTTATGCTTTTTGGAAAATATCCTCAATGTTTCTATCCTCAATTATTTGTCGCTTGTGTAGTTGTCCCAGGAACAGAACTGGGAATGAAAGGCGAACATGGGGAAAGATTTATTGATAATAAAAGAATAGAGGGTACTATTGAAGAAATGCTAGATGGTACTATGAACTTCTTTAGACGAAATATGAGAACTAGTGTAACAATAGACTCAAATGGAAAAAGAACTGATAGAACTGAATACCCAATTGATGCTTTAAGAGAGGCTGTTGCCAATAGTTTGATTCATCGTGATTTTAGTTATTTAAGCGAGACTTCTTACATTTCAGTCTACATGTATAGTGATAGAGTAGAAATTATAAGTCCTGGTGGATTGTATGGAGTTAACAAATTAGAAAAAATTGAAGTTTCAAATAATTATGAGTCTAGAAATCCTACCATTCTTAAAATTTTAGAAGAAAAAAGTAATGTAATAGAAAATAGACACACGGGTATTCCAACAATGCGAGATGAAATGAAAAAACATGGACTTCCAGAACCAGAGTTTTACATCGAAAGAAATTGTTTTAAGGTTGTTTTTAGGAATAAACCTATAGTTGTTACACAAAATAATCAAATTAGTGAACAAGTCGGTGAACAAGTCGGTGAACAAGTCAGTGAACAAGTCAGTGAACAAGTCAATGGACTCCACGAAAAAGTTATAAACTTTTGTAATACACCAAAATCTTTAGATGAAATAAAAAACTACTTAAATATAAAGTCACGTAGTTATATAAGTAGAAAAATTATTAATCCATTAATAAAAGAAGGTATATTATCTTATACAAATATTAATAGCCCAAATGCAAGTAATCAAAAATATATAGCAATTAAGAAAAATTAGATTAACGAAAGAAAAGTTATTCACAATTTTGGGGATAACTTTTTTCTTTAAACTATATTTAAAAAAATTATCCACCAGGATTTGGGGATAACTTATTTTATTTCTTTGCCACATTCAGGACAATACTTAGCAGTTTTAGTTAACTTCGTTCCACAGTTTGGACAAAACTTAGGTCTTTCTTTTTCTTCCTTAACTTCTTTTTTTGGTTCTATTTTTTCTTCTTCGACTACATTTTCTGGTGCTTTAACTTCAGGAATTTCAATAATTTCTATTTTATCTCTTAAACTATATAAGAAAACTCCTCCTAAATTTTCCACAATAACTGTGAATACCATAAACATCGTTGCATTTTTAGGAACTAATACTTTATACATATTATAAAAAGCCATAGCATTGAAAACTGTAATTGCAATACCAAGAACTGTTCCATAACGGCTACCTAAAACTAATGTGGCAGCACTTAAACCAAATAATACCCAAGTAAGTTCAGGATGCTTTTTAGATTCCTCAGAATAAACTTCAAAACCAAGTTTACCTATTATATAATATCTTCCATAAGGAATAAAAGCAAGCCAAGGGCTTGGAATATTATTCTTTTTAGCCGCTATCATTATTCCCAAACTAGAAATAATATAAAGAGCTATAAGTCCTAGTAACACAACAACTAAGAAGAATATTCCAATAATTAAAATATTACTTGGAATTTCATTTAAATAATCAGTTATATTAAATCTAAAATTAAACATACGTATCACCTATTAAAGCGAAAATGGCAAATGTCACCATCTTGCATTATATAATCCTTTCCTTCTATTCTTAATTTTCCGGCTTCTTTAACCTTTAATTCACTTCCACATTCAATTAAATCATTATAACTCATAACTTCAACTTTTATAAATCCTTTTTCAAAATCGGTGTGAATTATTCCAGCACATTCCTTGGCATTCATGCCGGCTCTGAATGTCCATGCTCTTACTTCATCACTTCCAACCGTGAAGTAAGTTTTTAATCCTAATATTTCATAAGTTGCATTTATTAATTCATCAAGTCCACTTGTTTTAACACCAAGCATTTCTAACATTTCTTCTTTTTCTTCAATTGATAACTCTGATAACTCACTTTCAACTTTAGCACATATCTTTATTACTTTAGCATTTTCTAAATATTCTTTTAAACTAGTTACATATTTATTATCAGGTTCGGCTAATTCATCTTCTTTAATATTTGCTAAATAAATAATTGGTTTCATAGTTAAGAATTGAAATGATTTTATCTTTAGTTTTTCTTCATCGGTAAAGTCTATTTCCCTTAATGGAATAGATTTTTCTAAAGCTTCCTTGGCTTTGGTAAGTGCCGAGACTTCAACTAAAGAATCAGCATCTTTGGTTGTCATCGCTTTTTTATAAACTTTATCAAGACGATTTGTTACTATTTCTAAATCACTTATCGCAAGTTCTAAATCAATTATTTCAACATCCCTTACGGGATCACAGTTACCCTCAACATGAATAATGTTCGAGTCATCAAAACATCTAACTACTTCAACAATGGCATCTACTTCTCTTATATGTGATAAGAACTTATTTCCTAATCCTTCACCCGTTGATGCTCCTTTTACAAGACCTGCAATGTCCGTGAATTCATAACTTGCCATGATCAATCGTTCAGGCATATACATATCATTTAAGACATTCATTCTTAAATCAGGTACATTTACAACTCCAACGTTTGGGTCAATTGTTGCAAAAGGATAATTTGCTGCTAAAATATTTTGCTTTGTAATTGCATTAAATAGGGTAGACTTACCAACATTTGGAAGTCCTACAATTCCTGCTTTTAAACTCATATCTACCTCCTCCTATATGGTTGGATAAACTCCAGGACCAATAGGTAGTCCTATTATATACCAACCAATTAAAATTAGCAACCAGGTAACGGAAATTATTAAACAATATGGCATTATCATCTTTATTGCTCCAAATATTCCGATTGGTTTATCCTTATCTTTATTATAGATATTCATATAAGCTATAAATATGACAAAGAATGTTGAAAGGGGAGTAATACCATTTGTCATTGAGTCAGCTGCTCTTAAAGCAAATTGTAAAAATTGAGGGGCGATATTAAACTGCATCAAAGGTGGAACAATAACAGGTGCTAAGATTACCCATTTAGCTTGAGGGGTTGTTAAGAATAGATTAGCAAGAGCCATTAACAAAATAGCAATAACTAAAAGGGGAATACCTCCAAATGAAATACTATCTATAACATTAGCAACAATACCTGTTAAAATTGTTCCTATATTTGTTCTTCTAAATGTAAAGATAAATTGAGATGCAAAGAAGATTAAAATTAAGATTCCTCCTAAATGTTTTAAATTTTCATGGCAACCTTCAAAGACATCCCGATCATGTTTAAAGGTTTTAGAACCAAACCCATAAGCAAGGCCACTTACAATAAATAAAAGGGCCATCATATAAGTAAATCCATCTTGGAAATAAGAGTTGGTTCCAAATATTTGATTTAAATAGGTTGTTTCATTCATATCTAAAAGCATTCCTGATAAAGGTAAATTAGGAATAACGGAATAGATAAACAAGAACATCATGATAATAAAAGCAATAAGGGCATATTTAAACCCACGTTTTTCTTTATATTCTGTGTTTAATCTTTCTTGTTCAATTGACTCTTCATCAAGATTTTCTATTACTTCAATTTCTTCGGTTGCGTCTTCCTTCTTTTCTTTTACTCTACCAAATCTTGGAACTACTATTTTTTCAATGATAACAGTTCCAACAATTGACAGAATAATGGTTGATGCTATCATGATAAATAAATTAGATAATAAACTAACATGGAAATTAGCATCAACAAGCCTAGCAGCCGTTGTTGTATAAGGAATTAAAGATACTTCAGCCGATCCAGTAAAAATAGTCGTACCAGTTCCAAAGGCAACTCCACAAAAGGCGGCTATTACTCCGGCTAAGGGATTTCGTCCTTTGGTTTCATAGATAAGGGCTGCAATAGGAATTAAAATTACATATCCTATATCATTGATAATTGTTGAAATAATACCAATAAAGATAATTAAAAAGGTTAAAACTTTATTATTAATCTTCGAGAATAAATGTTTTGATAGAAAATCCATTAGTCCGGATGCAATTGCAACTGAAATTCCAATTGATGTCATAATTAACATACTTAAAGGTGCAAAACTAATAAAGTTGGTTGCAGCATTACTAATTATATATTTTAACCCATTATAGTTTAAAAGGTTTTCAACAGATACAGTGTTTTGAACTAAGGATAAGTCTGTTGCATTAATAGTACTATAAGTTGTTTGAAATTTTATTCCACTTAAAATTCCACTTACTATAACTGTTAAAATAGTTAATATTATATAAACTGTAACTGGATGTAAATGGGGTCTTTTTAACCTTAATTTTTTCTTTTTATTCATTCTTATCACCATCTAAAGATATTATTTTCTTTATTTTTTTATTAAATTCAACCCTTGGTATCATAACTGTATGGGAGCAGCCTAAGCATTTTATTTTGATGTCAGCTCCAACTCTTACTACTTCCCATTTATTCTCACCACATGGATGTTGTTTTTTCATGGTAAGAATCGTTCCAATATTATATTTTTTATCTTCCATAATCTACTCACTTATTTTCAAAATTTCCATGATTCGGTTGAAGTCTGCTAAATCTTGGAAATTAATTAAAATTTTACTTCCTCTAATTCGAACTTTAGTTCCAAGTCGTTCACATAATAACTCTTGAACTGATTTATAAGTTCTAGTTTCTTCCGTTTCATGGCGTTCCATTTTATTTCTTTTTTCAACTTCTTTGCCTTGAGCTATTTCATCAAGTTCGTGAGCTGATATTCCTTCATTGATTATTCTATCTGCTAATTCTTCAATCTTTGCAACATCTTTCATCTTACTTAAGGTTCTAGCATGAGTTGCTGAAATTTTTCTGGCTATAACTAAGTCTTTAACAGAATCTGGTAAATTCATAAGTCCAACCATATTAGTTACATAACTTCGACTTTTACCAATCCTTTGTGCAAGTTGTTCTTGATTTAAACCCCGTGACTCCATCAAACTTTGATAAGCCATTGCTTCTTCAATAGGATTTAAATCTTCTCTTTGTAAGTTTTCAAGTAAGGCTATTTCCATCATTTCTTGGTCATTAAAGTCGCGAACTATGGCAGGAATAGTTAAGCGACCTGCAATGGTACTTGCTTTAACTCTTCTTTCTCCAGCAACAATTTCATATCCCTTAATACTTCTTTTAACAATAATTGGTTGGAATACTCCGTGTTCCTTAATAGATTCTGCAAGTTCATTTAATTTCTCTTCATCAAATACTTTTCTTGGTTGATAAGGATTGCTTCTTAACTCACTTATATTAACTTCAATTACCTCTTCTTGAGGTGTCTCATTGACAATTTGCTCTTCAAGTGTTTCAATATCCAAAACTTCGGCCCCGAATAATTCTTCTAAACCTTTTCCTAATGCTCTCCTTCTAGGCGTTTCCATTTCTCATAATCACTTCCTTTGCTAAATTTATATACGCTTCAGACCCCTTACTTTTAGGATCATAAGCAACAATGGGCTTACCATGGCTAGGTGCCTCCGCAAGTCTAATTAATCTAGGTATAATTGTATCATATACCTTATCTTTAAAGTAACTTCTAATTTCTTCAATAACATCAAGACCTAAGTTAGATTTTGATAGCATAGTTAATAAAACTCCTTCTAACTCTAATTTAGGATTTAAGTTTTTTTGAGCAAGCATAATTGTATTTAGTAATTGTGTTATTCCCTCTAAGGCATAAAACTCACATTGAACGGGAATTAACACTGAATTACTTGCTGTTAAAGCATTCGTTGTTATCATTCCTAAACTTGGAGGACAATCAATTATAAAATAATCATATTCATCTTTATATGGTGTTATTTTTTCTTTTAATTGATGTGATCTTTTAAAATTAGGATCTTTCTTACTTTTTTCGATAAGTTCAATATCAATTCCTGCAAGTTGAATAGTTGATGGAATAATGTCTAAACTTTTAAAGTCAGTTTTTACAATTACTTCTTCAATACTTGCTTCTCCTCTTAATAAATCATAGATACTTTTTTCAATATCTCCTTTATTAATACCCACTCCCGTTGTCGCGTTGCCTTGTGGGTCTAAATCTATTAGTAAAACTTTTTTCCCAAGTAAAGCCAAAGATGCAGCTAAATTGATACTAGTTGTTGTTTTGCCAACTCCTCCTTTTTGATTTACTAATGATATAATTTTTCCCATGATTACCACCTTCTATACAGTTGTCAAATATATTTTATCAAAAAATGACAAAATAAGCAAAGGTATTTAATACATTTAGAACAAAAATAATTTTTGAATAAATTCAAAAATCATTTGAAAGCATCACGGCTTTCTTTTTCTACTTCACAGGATACTTTGCATCCTCCATAGACCAGAATCCGATGGTCGCCACCGTTTATTTTTTTTAGTATTTTAGAATTTATTCTACTAAATTAAATTTAATTTTCCTTTAACCTTTCTTTGTTTATTATTATACATATTATTTTTTCTTTTGGCAAGACTCTTTTGCACTTTTCGCCATTTTTCCAACTGATTTTCTTTTTATATAAAAAATTATTAAGGAAATTAGAAAAAAGAGTTCTAGGAATAAACTTCCCTAAAACTTTTTTAATAATTTTCCATTTTCCCTAATTTTTTAATTTTAAATCCAGCACTTGTATTTGATAAAGTTAAAACTTTACCATCACTACAATTCATTTCATCATAGGCATTACATTTAAGAATATTTAAACTTATTTCATTTGAATTTTTATTTTCTTTATAATCAATTACTTTATAATTATAATCATATTCAACAAAGACTTTATGTTCTAAAGAAAATTTATTATCTTTATAAGTAAAACTTTTAATAAAACTATCTTCATTTACTTTATATTGTTTTAATTGATCCATTACTTTATCTATATCTTTTATTTCAAAATAATTCATTAATCCATTTTTTAAATCTGTTTCTGCTATATCATCTCCACCGGTATAACCAATTATAAAAGCAAAATAATCATCTACTGTTGCCTTTTCTATATCAAAACTACTGACATTTAATTGAAATATATCTAATAATTTATTATTATTGTAAAACCATTTTATAGCATTTAAACCATTAGTAGAAATTCCTCCATAGCATTTACTTCCACAATTTTCTTCGGTTTCACTCGCTGGAGGAAGTTCTTCTTGGTTTTCATTAGTTTCTTCTTTTATATTTTCTTTATTTATTAATTTATCATATCCTATATAACAAAGAGAAAGTCCTAGTAATACACCTAAGACTCCAATTATTATATTTTTTTTAATACTCTTATCCATATATTACCTTACTTTTTTATCTTAATTGTAATTTGATAGTAATCGTCAAACTCTATTTCTTCTGTATCAATACTTATATTATTTTGTTTAATAGCATCTGTTGTTTTCTTTAATTCATAAACAGCACCTCTAGCATCAAAAATCGTTTTAACTGGTTCAAGAACAATATAATCATTCTTTTTTTCTTGTTTAGTATCTGAAGTTGTTTCTTCTTTTTCCTCTTTTTCTTCTTGTGCACCTGTTGGCTCTGCTCCAATTACTTCTACTTCTTCAACTTCTTCCTTTGGCATTTCTTCTTGTTCTTCTTCATGTTTTTCAGGTTGTTCAGTTGGTTCTTCTTTTTGAATTTCCTCTTTTTCTTCTTTAACTGAAACTGGTTTAGCATTTAAAATATCTTCATAAGGATCATCAAATGGATTATCAAATTTTTCATTATTTTCCTGATTTAATTCTTGATAATTATCATCAAACCTAGGCTCATTTCTAGGTGGTCTATTATCATTCATATTGTAATCATTCATCTGATTATTATCAGGAACATTTACTATATTTAATGGTTGGTTAAATAATCCACCTTGGTTAGCATTAAAATCAATAGGGGACATATCATTATTATTTTGTTTAGGGAATGAAAAATCATCTATTGGATTATTAAAGTTATTCATATTTCCCATATTATTTATATTATTATTCATGTTGCCCATATTATCATTCATATTATTCATATTAAAGTTATTGTTAGGATTTGGATTAAAATTATTATTATTGTTTTGATTTATAAAATTATTCATTCCAAAATCTTGCTCTTGTTCAAAATTATTCATACTATTATCTTCAAAAGAGTTTTGATTGTTATCAAAGTTATTTGGTGTATCAAAATTTGGTAAGAATTGATTTTCTTTAGGTTTTATAGCATTTTCTCTTATCTGACTTACAAATGGATTATCTCCTTCATTGGCGTTATAATTTGGATTATTATTAGAATTATTAATATTTGGAGCTCCATCAAACATAGATCCTAGAGAACTAAAGTTATTATTAGAATTCATTTGTGAATTATTATTTCCCTGAGGCATTGCAAATCCTGGAGTATCTTTAAAATCTCCATAGTCAATACCTTGATTAGGTTCATTATTTGAATTTTGATTATCATTATAAACTGAGGAATCATTAAAATCATTGGAAAAATTATTTCCAAAGGTTGGATTGTTAGGCATATTACTTGGATTTTGGTTATTAAAATTAGGAATATTATTAAACATACCTCCATTTATAGAACTTTGATAGTCATTTAAACCCATACCTCCAAAGTTACCATGAAAACTAGGCATATTATTTTGTCTGCTATTTTGTTGTCCGAAGTTATTCATTGGCATATCATTATTCATATTAAAATTATTTGAATTTTGATTATTCATCATATTATTATTCATATCACTTTCTCCTTCATCCATATTATTACTAGATTCTTCTTTTAATTTTTTAATTTCGGCATCTAACTCTCTAACTGTTAATCTTTCATTTCTAATTCTATCTAACATCATTAATTGTTGCTCTTTATCTTTCAAATTTAGTAGGCTTCTTGCATGACGTTCAGAAATTTGATTTTTCATTAGGGCATCTTGAACTTCTTCAGGTAATCCTAAAAGCCTTAATTTATTAGCAATAGCCGGTTGACTTCTTCCCATGGTTTTGGCTAGACTTTCTTGAGTCATATTATCGAGTTCAAGAATTCTTTTGTAAGTTCTTGCTTCTTCAATTGCACTTAAATTTTTTCTTTGCAAATTTTCAAGGAGTGATACTTTGGCACTTTCCCGATCATCCATCTCCCTAATAATAGCAGGAACTGTTGTTAATCCTGCTAAAGATGATGCTTTACATCTTCTTTCCCCAGCAATAAGTTCGTATTTTCCATTTTTTGGTCGTACTAAAATTGGCTGAAGTACTCCGTGTTCTTTAATCGAATCTGATAATTCTTCTAATCCTGTTTCATCAAATTCTTCTCGAGGTTGAAATCTATTTGGCATAATATCTTCTATTTTTAAATAGACAACCTCATTTTCTTTATTATCCATACAATCCCTCTTTTCTTTTTAAACCCCATCTCTATTTATATATTACCTTAAAATGAAAAATTTTTCAATCTTTTTTTTACATTTTTTTCTTATTTTACATAATTTCCCAAAAATAAAGTAAAGTTAATTATTAAATATAAATTAAATTGGGAAATAAAAAAAAAGAAGTCTCTTATTAAGGATAACTTCTATTGTTTATGGTATTCTTTTTTTATTTTGCCATAACTTCTTGGATATTTAGTTGGAGTTTTATCTTGTTTTTGAATTTTTACTAGAGTTCTTGTACTATTTTCTATTGGTAAAGTAAAGGTATTAATGTTAATTATTTTAGCATTTATATCTTTTAAGATTTTATTTGATTCTTTAATCTCTTCATTGATATTTGATTTCATTGCTATTAAGTAGGAGTTTATTTTTAGAAGAGGCATAGTTGTTTCTACTAAGATACCTAAGTGAGCGACGGCTCTTGCTACTACTAAATCGTATTCTTCTTTAGTTTCTCTTGCATAATCTTCAACTCTTAAACATTTTGTTTCTATATCATGTAAATCTAACTCTTTAATTATTTCATTAAGATAATTTATTCTTTTATTTAAGGAATCAAGTAAAGTTATTTTTAAATTGGGAAATACTATTTTTAAAACAATTCCCGGGAAGCCTGCACCTGTTCCTACATCTAAAACTTTTAATGGTTTCGTTAAATCTATTTCTTTTATTAAAGTTAGGCTATCATAAAAATGTTTTAGAAAACAATCTTCTTTTTTAGTAATAGTTGTTAAATTTATTTTTTCATTCCAACTTATTAAAAGATTATAAAATTTATCTAGTTTACTTAGTTTTTCTTCATCTAACTTTATACCAAGTTTCTCTACTTCGTTTAAAAATTCTTCTTTATTCATGATAACCTCTTTAAATAAACACTTAAAACTGCTATATCACTTGGATTAACTCCACTTATTCTGGATGCTTGTCCTAAGGTCATTGGTTTTATTTGGTCTAATTTTTGACGACCTTCACTGGCAAGGTTTGGAATTTCTTGATAGTTAATATCATCTGGTATTTTTATGCTTTCCATCTTTTTAAGTTTCTCTGCTTCTCGTTCTTCTTTGCCAATATAACCTGCATATTTTATAGAAATTTCTACTTGTTCTAATACTTCATCTGAATATTTATCGGGAATTTTTTCTAATTCTCTTAAGTTATTTATTTTTACTTCAGGTCTTTTTAATAGTTCAGCTAAAGATACTGAATCTAGAGTAGGAGAGGTGTTTAATTTTTCAAATAACTCTTTATCATTTATTGTTACTTTTGTTTCTTTTAAATAAGTTGTTAAATCATCAATATCCTTTAGTTTTTGTTTAAATCTTGCATATCTCATATCATCAATAAGTCCTATTTGATGTCCATATTCTCTTAATCTAATATCCGCGTTATCGTTTCTTAAAAGTAGGCGATATTCAGCTCTTGAGGTTAGCATTCGATAAGGTTCTTTGGTGCCTTTGGTTACTAAATCATCAATCAAAACTCCAATGTAGGCTTCATTTCTTTTTAAAATTAAAGGATCTTTATTATCTAATTTTAAACTAGCATTAATTCCTGCCATCAATCCTTGAGCAGCGGCTTCTTCATAGCCACTAGTACCATTTATTTGACCGGCTGTAAATAAATTTTCAATTTTTTTATTTTCTAAACTAGGCTTTACTTCTAAAGGATCAATTGCATCATATTCAATTGCATAAGCATATTTGACAATTTCAGCATGTTCTAAACCTTTTAAACTATGAACCATTTGTTCTTGAATATCATGAGGCATACTTGTTGAAAAACCTTGTAAGTAAATATCATCATAATATAAACTTTCAGGTTCTAAGAATAATTGATGTCTTTCTTTATCTTTAAACCTTACAACTTTATCTTCAATTGAAGGGCAATATCTAGGTCCAACTCCTCTTACGTATCCTCCATACATACTTGATTTTTCTAGATTATCCATGATTATTTTATGAGTATTCTCATTTGTATAAGTTAAGTAACATGGAACTTGATCTTCTATTTTATACATTGGTTTAGTATCAAATGAGAATGTTCTTAAGATATTATCTCCATCTTCTCTTTCTAAAACAGAAAAGTCAATTGATGATTTTTTTAGTCTTTGAGGAGTTCCCGTTTTTAATCTTTGAATAGTAAGTCCTAGTTTTCTTAAATTATCACTTAAATTCTTAGCTTCTTTTTCGCCATGAGGTCCTCCAGGAGTTCTTTCAGCTCCAACTAAAATATCGGCTTTTAAATAAGTTCCGGTTGTAAGAATTACCGCTTTGGCTTTTATTTCTTCACCATTTTCAAGTTTTACTCCATAGACTTTATTATCTTTAACTAATAAATCATCAACGATCGCTTCTTTTATTTCTAAATTTTTGGTACTATTTAAAGTCTTTAGCATTTCTTTTGGATAAGTTATTTTATCAGCTTGAGCGCGTAATGCCCAGACAGCTGGTCCTTTTTTGGTATTTAACATCTTTAATTGTAGATGGCTTTTATCTGTATTAATACCCATCTCACCACCTAAGGCATCAATTTCTCTGACTAGTATTCCTTTAGCTGGTCCTCCAACACTTGGATTACAAGGCATATCGGCTATATTTTTTATATTTCCTGTTATTAATAAAGTTTTATGATTAAGTCTTGCTGCTGCGAGTGCCGCTTCACATCCTGCGTGTCCTCCTCCAACAACAATTATATCTACTTCCATTTTCTCACTTCCCAACACTTCTTAGAGATTATACAACTTTTTTAATTTATTGTAAAGTGTTATTTTCCAACACAAAACTTACTAAAAAGTTCATCTAGTAATTCTTCTTCATATGATTCTCCAATTACTAATCCTAAGGTATTCCAAATATTTTTTAAATCTATTTCTAAGATATCTAAATCAAGATTATCTTTTAATCCTTGTTCAATATCAAGAGTTATTTTTAAACATTCTTTTATTTTCGATAATTGTCTTGTATTTGTTATATAGTTATAATTACTCGTTTCAAATTTTTCTAAGTTAAACATATCCTTTATCTTTTCTTTTAAATTATTTATACCATCTTCTTCAATTGTATTTATATAGATAATATTAGAACTTTCTAAATTAGATATATCTATTTTTTCTTCTAAATCATTTTTATTAATAACAATTATGGTATTTTTATCTTCTGTCTTATTTATTAAATCTAAGTCTTCTTGAGTTAAGGGTTCATTGTTATTTAAAAGAAGTAATACTAAATCTGCATCTTGTAAGGCTTCTATACTTTTAGATACTCCAATTTGTTCTACTTTATCAGTTGTTTCTCTGATCCCTGCTGTATCAATTATATTTAATTTAATACCAGATATTAAAATACTTCCTTCAACAATATCCCTAGTTGTTCCTGGAATATCCGTGACAATTGCTTTGTTACTATCCAATAATCGATTTAAGAGACTACTTTTTCCAACATTAGGCCGACCAACAATGACAGTTTTTATTCCATCTTTAATTATTTTTCCATTTTCTGATTCTTTAATTATGTTTTCTAAACTTACTTTTATTTCCTTTATTTCTTTCTCTAAATCAGATTTTGTTACTTCATAAATATCTTCATATTCAGGGTAATCTATGTTAACTTCAATGTTTGAGATAATATCAATTAATTTTTGTCTTAGTTTTTTGATTAATTTGCTACTATTTCCTTCTAAGCCATTGATTGCAATTTTTCTTTCTTTTTCAGTTTCACTACCAATTAAATCTGCGACTGCCTCAGCTTGCATTAAGTCAATTCTTCCGTTTAAGAAAGCTCTTTTTGTAAATTCTCCTGCTTCAGCACTTCGACATCCATTTAAAAATAAGATTTCTAAAACTTTATTAGTAGAACTAATTCCTCCATGACAATTTATTTCAACAACATCTTCCATCGTATAAGTTTTAGGTGCTTTCATTATAGTTACTAAAACTTCATCAATTATTTCTCCTTCATAGACAATATGTCCATAATGAATAGTATGACTTGGAACCCTTTCTAAATCTTTTCCTTTAAATATTTTATTAACTATTTTTATAGCATCATTCCCACTTACTCTTATAATTGATATTGCTCCAACTCCTAAAGATGTTGCTATACTTGCAATTGTATCTGACATAATATCCCTCACTTCGAGTAAGATTATAGCACAAAAAAGAAACTATGTCACTTATTTTTAGACATAGTTTGAAATTAATCCATAATCTGATTTGTGAACGCTCCATCAGTATACTTATTAGTAAAAGTTTTAGTTTTGGTATCATAACAACTTTCCATTCCTACATATGTTTTATCATTTTCTTTTATACTTTCTTTAAAAGAAATAGCTAAACATTTTTTATTTTCTTTTTTATCTACATAAGAAAAGTCACCTTCATAAACATAATTATCATTCCAATTAACATTTGAATATTCTATAACATTATTTGTTTCTATATTTTTTAAATATAATTTATTATTATCTAAATATACTAATTCATTATCTAAGAAACCTAGTAAATTATTATAATCTTTATTACTTTCTATTAAAATTCCAGAACTATCATACTTATTTAATTTGTTATTATTTATAATATATACATTCCCTTTCATAAAAGTTAAATTATAATGTTTTACATTTGATGCTATTAATTTTTTATCTTTTGTGTAAAGATCAATTTCTGGATATGCTTGAAAGCCTTTAACTACTTCTAAATAAGTACTACCATTTTGTTCCATAGCGTAATAATTGTAACATATATTGTTTTTTAATTTTTCATCAAAGATAACCTTTTCTTCAGTGGCTGACAATAGGTAATCATAAGTATCCCAGCCATTACATTCTCCAATATTTTCAATTTTTGAAGCACGTAAATAATTTTCATTTATTCCATTAATCTTTATATATGTATTTTCATACATTTTTTTATTAGTTAAAACATTGTAATAACCACTTTCTTTATCTTTAGAATAATAAATTCCATAAAGTTTATCCGAATCAAATGATAATGTATAATTCTCATATGTTGGTTCTAAGTCTAGTTTTTGTTCTGTATCTGTATATATATTGTAAGCAACTAGGCCATCATTGTTATATAAAAAGCCATATTTTAAATTTTCGTATTTCATACTACTAATTATATTTGTTATTACTTTTTGATTTTTTAAAGAGTAATATTTTTCTATATTAGAATTTTGATTACGATAAATTATTCCTATTACATCATCTTTGTTTTGATTTAAACGTAATTCATAATTATATTTAGCAGCATCATCAATTTTTAGGTTTAATTCTTGTGTTTTTTTCTCTTTTGCATCATATAACTTTAGGCCATTATCATCATATAAAATAAATACATACTTATCTTTATAACCTGCCGAACTTAATACTTCAGCATTTGTTGTTTTAGTTTTAATTTTATAAGTAATACATCCTTCAATTGCATTCGAACAATTAAGTGAATAGCCACTATCATCAAACTTTAAAGTTGTCTCTATAATATAATCTTTGTCTTTTTCAACTTCTTCTGGCGTATTATTATCTTCTTGATTTTCTTTTAAATTAACTATTTTATAAGCAAAGAAGCAAATTCCTAATATAATAACTAAAACTCCAACTATTGTAAAAATTATAGTTATTTTATTTCTCTTTTTATTCTTTTCCATAATTTTTAGTACCTACCTTTAGTAATATAATACCATAAAATTAAAACTATGTCACTTATTTTTTAGACATAGTTCATATTTAATTTTTCTTATTTTTTTAAGGCCTTTGTAAACCCCTTATTCATCAACAAATTACACAAAATTCCGGCAATTCAAGATATTTTTACACATAATTCCGTCCTTTTTTAGCCTTTTTTACACAAAATTCCTAATTTCTGGCTTTTTTTCTATCTATCATTATGACAGGAACTAAAACTTCTTGTTTGGTTAAACCACCATGATTTGCTTTAAAAATAGGGGAGTTATCATCATAATTTAAACACATATTTCTCGTTGCTATTAATAAATAATCTCCTAAAGTATCTTCCAAATAAGGACTTTTGTTAAAACCAAATAAATTATTTTCTAATACTTCTTCCTTACTTAATAAAATAAAAGAATTATTTAAATACTTATTAAAGACTTCTATAAAATCTTCTTTCTTAACATTATCTTTTAATTTAATTGCAGTTGCTCTTGATTCAAGGCAAGTTGTTCTTTCTAACATATCATATAATTCTTTTATATCATTCTTTATATTAATATAACGAGATTTAACTAAGCCATGGTCGGCAGTTATTATAACTAAAGTATCTTTTAATTTAGTACACATTTCTTTGATTACTTTTTCAGCGTAAAAAACACTTTCTTTAGCAGCACTTGAATGGAGTCCTTCTTGATGAAATAACTTATCAGGAGCTTCTGTATAACCATAGATAAATTTTTTACCTTTTTCTTGACATAAGCTTACTATTCTATCACAGACTTCATCTATGTTTTGACAAGGATGCTCTTTATCAAAGGGATAAGCATAATATGCCTTAGCTTCGCCTTTTTCATTTATTAAATCAACGATACTTTTAAATTTCATATAAGGTCTATCTTGAACCTTTAATTTAGGTTCTAATCTTGTATCCTTTAGTTTATTTGGATATAAAGAAATGGTTTCATCTGTATCTTTAAAATACATATCCCACCCACACCAATTATGTTCACTTGGAGTAAGGCCTGTTAAAAGGGAAGTAGTAGCAGCCGCTGTTGTCGTTGGAAAAACAGTCGATAAAACCATAATCCTATTTTCTTTTAGGAAACTCTTTTTAGGTATTATCTCATTTAAACTCGCATTTCCCAAACCATCTAAGACAAGCAAAACAACATTTTCATATTTTTTACAATAGAATAAATCATCTAAATAGTCTAATGTTTCATGATAAGGTTCTAAACCAAAATATTTCATAATTGAATTAGTAATCTTAATTGTTGAATTTTTATAATTAACTTCCATTTTCATCACCTAACTTTTTATTAATTTATGTACTTTTACATCTTCTTTCTGAGAGAATATATTATCTAACTCTAAAACTCTTTCTCTAAATAGTTCTAATAGATTTGTTGTTTCTTCTATTATATCATTAAAAATATTTTTAAGTAAGACTTCATCTTTATTATACAACCCATCGAGTAAAAAGAGAAGAGGGCTTTTTAAATTTTTTTCTCCTAATAGTCTTAAAGTAAAGTCCATTTTATTAGTTGGAATAAGATAATTTGAGAAATTACAATAGTTCATAAGGTTATTTATAAATTTATTAACTGAATAAAAACAGTTTTCATAGATAGTATCATCAGGCATCTTATCAGTATGGAAATTAAAGTTACAATCATTTTCTGTAATATCCCAGTTTAAGTATCTATATTCTCGTTTCTTTAGCATATCTATACAATAGTTAAGTCCTTCGTGACCATTTATAAGGTCATCTAATGTGAATCTTACATCTTGAAATCTTTTTAAAGAATCAATACCGGATACAATTCTATATCTTGTTCCATATTGATATTTGTGAGTTTCTGGTAGAAAGTCATCCATTTGGCTTTTTTCATGAATCATCGCATGGATTAAAACGTTTTTCTTGTCAGTTGACACTTTATGGTTAACTGGTCCAACTAAGCAGGAATAACCAACTTGAATTTCATCCGTTGATAGTTTTTCTGATAAAACTCCTAAAAAATGTTCAAAGTCTTCGATATCTTCTTTCGTAACTTTCTTAGAAATTACTCGGATATCATAGTCGTTATCAAGTCTATCTTGATAATCATCATGAGCCATTGAACCAACAACAAAAATAGTTTCTACATCCTTCTTGTTCATAAAATATAAAGTAAATGCTACATCAATTTTCTTGGTAACTGCTTTTAATTCATTTGTCATATTTAGCCTCCAAGATTAATATTAGCATATCCTTTTGTCGAAATTTGTCGGATTTTGTCGATTAAAAAAACTAAGTTTTTATCCTTAGTTTAATCATTTATTCTTTATTTGTTGCAAAAGAAATTCAAAAGCATATAATTCATTACTAATATAATCTGTAAAATCAGAAAATAAGTTATTATCATTTAAATCATATACAATGTCAGAAACATGTTTTAATTTTTCTAAATTTATGCCAGAAATATTATTTTGATTTTTAAGAATGATTATAAATTCAGATAAAGTCTTTTTTATTTTTTGGATATTTTTCCAATCAACTTTTATATCAGAACTTGTGTCATTAGATAATGAATTAATTTTTTTAATTATATTATCTAAATGATAAATCATTTCTCTATAATCATTTGTCATAACCTAATTCCTTAAATTCTATTCCTCTTCTTGAACTGTTTCTTTAACTTCTTCTTTTGGCTTAATTACAACACATCTTCTTGGTTCTTCGCCAGTACTTTCTGTATAAACCTTTTTATTATTAGTTAAAGTATTATGAATTATTCTTCTTTCATAAGAATTCATTGGGTCAAGTTTTACTTCAACTCCAGTTTTAGCAACTTCTCTTGCTATTTGCTTTGCCATTCTTTCTAAATTCCATTCTCTTTTTTGTTTATACTCTGAGACATCTAAAACAAACTTATAGTTTTCTCCAATATCTTTTATTATACTTTGACGAACGATTGTTGTTAAGGCATCTAAGGTCTTCGCATTTTTACCTATTAAAACGGCATTGTTATCAGCATAGATAGTTACATTTAAAGTTTCTCCTCGTTTTTTAACTTCCATGTTGATATTTAATCCCATATCAGAAGTAATACCTTTAACTAATTCTTTAATATGGTCAACGATATCTTCCTTTTTTATAACCTCGATTACACTTTTTTTATTAAATAACTTGGTGCTATTTTCAACTTCTTTAATATATAAATTTCCTTCTTGTTCCATTAAATCAGCCATAGCCATATTCTTGGCTTCTTCAAATGTTTTAGCTTGATATGTATACTTTTTCATTTAACCCTCCTACTAACTAATAAGTTTTGTGCTACTGTAAATAAGTTTGTGGTAGCCCAGTAAATATTTAATGCTGATGTCATGAAGAATGACATGAATATTATCATAATTGTAAATGTATTGGTCATCATCTTTTGTTGTTTTGCTAAATCGTCATTTCCTATTGCTTGGTCTTTGCTTGTTACTTTAAATGAGAAGTAAGTTGTTGCAGCAACGATTACGCTTAATAACAAATACCAATAGTTACCATGTGCAAGTCCTACTCTTGGAGTTGTTCCTAAATGTAGGGTTAGGAATGTTCCTTCAAAAATTGCTGGCACTCTATTAATTGCTTCTAAGAATGCTATCAATAGTGGTAACTGAAGAAATGCAAGTAAGCAACCCGAAACTGGATTAATATTATACTTTTTATAAACCATCAACATCTCTTGACTTTTTTGCATCATGACTTCTTTATCATTTTGATCTTTCCGAGCATATTTCTTTTCAATCTTTTCCATTTCTGGTTGAGCTTTTTTCATATACTCAGATTGCATTGCTGTTTTTCTGGTTACCGGATAAAGTATTAATCTAATTACTAAACTTGTAATGATTAATCCTAAGCCATAGTTTTTAGTAATTTTACCAAAGAACAAGATGACATAGGCTAAAGGTTTAACAAAGATTGTTGTCCAAAGTCCATCATATTTACCTGATGCAGGAGTAAAACTTTCACATTTTACTTCTTTTGTTTCCGTTTTAACGTTTCCTTCTTCATCCTTAGTTTCTACTTCAACTTTAACTTTATCACTTTTACAAACACATTCAGGAAGAGAATCAAGGTCAACATTATTTTCCTCATATAACTTGATGGTCTCTTTATCAGTTGGCTTACAGACAATATTTTCTGTTAAATTCTGTCCTGTTACTTCATTAATTACGGCTTTCTTATCCTTATCTTTTAATACCTTTGTACATCCGGTTGTTAACATCAAAGTCAGGATAAGCAGTAATAATACTTTTTTCTTTTTCATAAATCATATCCTTTCTTAAACTATTTTTAGTTTATCTTTTTCAATAAATATACCAAGTTATCTTCAAGAGTTTGATAATCCTCATTAAGACAACTCTTTCTTACTATTATAATATAATCTTTCTGTTTTGAATAGAGATTTTTGTAATTATCTAAAATATTTCTTACTTTTCTTTTTAATTTATTCCTATTTACAGCATTACAGAACTTCTTAGGAACGGATATTCCAAATCGGTAAACTGGATATTCAGAACTTTTATAATAAAGAATGAAATATTTGTTTTTTAAACAATCTCCTGTTTTAATAACATCATTAAAATCTTGATTACTACGAACTATATTTATTTTCTTCATAATTACCTCAAGTGCTATTTGCAAAAAAAACCACCATTAAAATGGGGCTTATTTTTTAATAATTTCCTTACGACCTTTTTTTCTTCTAGAATTAATAACAGATGTCTCTTTTCTTGCAAAAAAACCATGCTTCTTTGCTCTTCTTCTATTATTTGGTTGATAAGTTCTTTTCATTTCTACACCTCCAAAATCAAAGTCTACATTATTATAATAGGAAATAGGGGTAAATGTCAAACTTTTTTTGTAATTTTTCACAATTTTTTCTTATTTTTACCATTAAATCTTATTTTTGTTCTTGTTTTTTATGTCTTTTTCTTTTTTCTTGTTCTTTTTTTCTTCTTTGAATTTTGCTTTTACTTCTTTTTTATTTTCTTTTGTATATTCTGTTTTTAAATTAGGATTCTTTTTCTTTAATATATTCAAGATAGCATTTAATTTTTCATCTTTATCTTCTTTAATTAGTTTGGTATTAGCAACATCAAAGGTTTGGTTTTTATTAGTTATAACTTTTAAACTTTTATTAATAAGTAATCC
>CANRHS010000002.1 GCA_947630495.1 uncultured Bacilli bacterium
CGGTGACATATAATATAATAGTTTTGAGACAAAATCAAATACTAACACTTAAGACATTATCATATACTAATCAAAAAGAATTACTTTAATTAGTTATTAGTACTTGAATTTTATTTTTAATTATGGTAGGATAGTAAGACGAATTGGAGGAAGTAAAATGAATTTTAAAATTACAAGAAATGAATATGGTTATTATGGAATTATAGATACAGATACTAATGAAATAATTTTACCTTATTTATTTGAACATGAAGAAGATTTAACTAGTATAGTTGAGATTGAAAAGGTGAGAGATGATTATTATATATTAACGTGTCAAGCTAAATGTATAAGTGTAAATGGTTATTATGACAAAAGGACTGGAGATATTTTATTACCTGATATTAATGGCTTAAAAACAGTTAAGTATTATAAAACTAGACCTACTGAAACAAATAAGAAAGAAAATAAAGTTGAAAAGTCAGATATTCCATATTGTAAAAGAAGAACTAGTTTAGGGTTTGCTTTAGAATTAAAATATAAACTTAAAGAAATAATGTCTCTTGATATAAGTGATACTGCAAAGAAAGATAAAGTAATTGAATTATTAACTAGTTATGAATTAATTACTGATGATAAAATAAAGAAATTATAAAAACGAGCCTAAACTCGTTTTATTTATGGTAACTTTTATTATTAATTCCTGGAATTCTAGGTAAATCATTTTCAAAATATTCATATTTTAAATTTAAAAAATTACTTCTTAATTCTTCAATACTAATTTCTTTTAATTCAGAGTTATCAAATATATAATAATCTGTTTCATCTTCTTCATTTTCAAAATCATAATTATTTAAAGATATAACAATAATTGGTTTTAATAATTCATTATCTCTTACTAAAGAGAATCTTATATTAGAAGACTTTTCATCATAACTAAATAAATTATCTCTTAATAATAATAAATAAGATATACCATCAATTACTGCTAGGTTTCTTTCTTTTACTTTATTAATAATAAATTTTATTTTTTCATAAATATTTAGATTATCTAGATTAACTATTTCTTTTTTTACTTTATAAAGTCTATTAAGAATTTCTCTAAATTCATCTTCTTTATTTAAAGGAGTTAATCCTTTTAAAGGATAATTAAGTTTAACATTAGTTAAGTCTCCCATTAAAATAGAAGAAACGGAATCAGCTTTAACTTTAAAACCATCTATTTCAAAGACTAAGTTAGCATGACCTTTCGTATATTTATCTTTGGAATAATCTTGAATTCTATATCGAGCCTTAAGTAAATCTAAGAAATAAGCATAGATATAATTAAATTCATAACAAACAATTTTATTATTTATAACATTAATCTTTTTAAGATTATTAATATCTTCATGATATTTTGCAATATTACCTTGACCATTCATAATATAGAATAAATCATCATAAGTTAATATTCTTGCAAGCATTATATAAATAAGAATAGCTTTTTCTAATTTCGTTAAATTACTAGGTAAATTATTTAATATAATACTTTCTAACTCCTTATTTAGTTCCATAGAACCCCCTTGAACTTGCTATATTATAATCTATTTGATGAGATTAGTCAATCTTAACTTTAATCTTTGCGTTACAAAGAAAATCAATTGAAACATGAAAATTAATAGCATAATTATAAAGAACATCAATTGGAATATGGCATCTTGCTTTTTCATATTTATTAATAACGGCTTGACTTAGATAAAGAATATTGGCAACATCTTGTTCAGTATATCCCTTTTTAATCCTTATTGCTCTTAACTTTTGACTAAGAATTTTATAATCAAAATCTTGATGGGTATAAGTATCTTTCTTTTTATCATCAGAATTATTTAGCATATAATCTAAACTACAATTATAATAATCTGCAAGAGTGCAAAGAGCAGGAATAGGGAACATATTATAGCCTAATTCCCATAAAGAATAAGTACTCCTTGAAACTTTAAGTAACTTAGCAATTTCTTCTTGAGTTTTATCTTTATCTTCTCTTAAATCTCTTATTCGCTTGATACTAAACATATTTACCACCACTTTAATTTTAAAGTCAATATTAAAATAATAGTATATATGCTATGTAAAGTTATAAAAAATGCTATTATTAGTTATTTAATTTAACTTTTTCTTTTGTTTTTCCACATAAATCATTAATGGAAATCTTAAAATATTTAGCAAATTCATAAATATTAGTTATTGATATTTCAATTAACCCTTTTTCATATTTTGTAATACAAGCTTGACTTATATTAAGTAACGATGCAATATTTTCTTGAGATAATTTATTACTAAGTCTAATCTTTTTAAGATTACTTCCAACTATTTTAAAATCAATTCCTTCAATAAGTTCATAAGAACGTTTTTGATTAGAAAGTCCTAAAACATAATCAAGACTACATTTAAAATAATCTGCAAATACTGAAAGTTTACTAAGAGGAATTATATTAATACCCAATTCCCACAAGGAATAAGTACTTCTTTTAACGCCTAAAATATCCGCCATTTCACTTTGAGTTAAATCATGGTCTTCCCTTAGGTCTTTTAGTCTTTTAAAATCTAACATTATATTTACCACCAAAATAATTTTCGCACTTCGAAAGAATTTTTCTATAATTTGCTATTTTTAGTTATTATTTTTGCTATTTTATGTTATAATAACCTATAAGTTGAGGTATGTCATGGAAGCAGTAAATAAAAAAATAGATAAATTAGTTTTAGAGTATGAAATATCAGAATCTAAAAAAGAAATTGAATTTTTAGAATTATCGTTAAAATTAGCTAAATTAGAATTATCTATTTTAGAACTTAGTAAACCAAGTAGGTTTCAAGTTAAGAAATTAAAGTTATATCAAGAAAAACAAAAAGAAGTAGAAACAAAGATTAATAATTATCGTGAAAGTATAAATAAGGAACTTAGTAATCTAGGTAAATATTTAGACAAAAAAACTGTTAATTAGCTTTAACTTCATCAACAGTTTTTATAATAAAATCGTTTATTTCTTCTAATTTAGTTTCAATATCTTGTAATAATAAGTATTGATTTAAGAACCTATCTCGGTTATGTGTTGCATATTTAATCTTGAAGTAGGTATCTCCATTTATATAATCAGTTAGGAATCGAAGTGCAAGTTCATAAGTTAAAATTTTAATCGATAATCCGAGACAATTTATTTCATCTGTTGTTAGATGAATAGCCATTTCTTCTAAGTAACCTTTTAAATAAGATTCAGTTAAATCAAGGTTTAAGAAGATTTTGTCTTTTTCGGTTTCATCTTCAAATGAGTTACTACAAGCAGATCTTATTCCATCTCCAACATCAAATAAACTAGAGCCTGGCATAACGGTATCAAGGTCAATGATAGCAATTCCAACTCCCGTTTCTTCATCCATTAAAATATTATTTAATTTCGTATCATTATGAGTAACTCTAATAGGAATAGTTTTACCTAAAGCTTCAATTATAACAGAACATTCTTTAATTTTGGAAATTAAATTAACTATTTCACTTGGAAACTCAAAGGCTCTATTTGTAACTTTATTTTCAATACTTAAAAGTAAATCATCAAATCTTTTTTTAGTATTATGGAAATCTTTAATTGTTTCACCTAACATATTAGCAGGGAAGTCAATCAAAGTCTTTTGAAAGAAACCAAAACTTTTTCCAGCTTGATAGGCAAGTTCAACCGCATTATCAGAATCTTTAAAACTATCATAAGAAAAACAATTTTCTATATAGTCAAATGCTCGATAGTATTCCTTTTCACCCTCAGAGTTTGTATAAGTATACAAGTTTTCATTATTTAAAGTTTTAATAATATTTAAAGTTTGATGAGTAGTATCATTACTTTTCTTTAATTTCTTTTTAATATGATTAGTAACTAATTCAATATTTTTCATAACTAAATAAGGCTCCTGAAAAACATTAGAATTTATTTTTTGTAATAAATATTTTTTTTCTGAACCATTTTGATAAGTTAAAATATAACTTTTATTAATATTTCCTTGATTATTCTCTTCAATATTAGTTAATTCTCCTATAAACTTAAACTTACTTGCAATTGTTTTAATTTTTTCATTCATTTAAATCACCTACTTAATTATAAGTAATTTTTTCGAATTTAGCAAGTTTTTTGTCAAAATTTAACAAAAGTATGTTATAATTAACTAGTACTTGCTCGTGTGGCGGAACTGGTAGACGCGCACGACTCAAAATCGTGTATCTTTGATGTAAGGGTTCGATTCCCTTCACGAGCACCAAATTGAAATTACTCAAGTTAAATGCTTGAGTTTTAATATATGGAGTCATTATGGATGCAATAATTAGAAAAAGAGAATTAAAAGATTCAGAAGAACTTGCTCATAATATTGCAGTAGTTTGGAATACTACTTATCATAAAATAGTAGATGAAGATTTTTTAAAAAGCTTATTTGATAATGAAAAAGATGCAAGTGAAAGATTAAAAAATAATTTAAATGAACAGCCCTTTTATTATGTTTTAACTTTACAAGATAAAATAATTGGTTGGATTTATTTTGATTTAACTAGTAACTTAGAAGATGCTGCAGAAATTCATGCTTTATATGTTTTAAAAGAATATCAAGGAAATGGTTATGGTAAACTATTATATAATTTCGCTCTTAAAGAAATAAAGAAACATAAAATTAAAAAGTTAGTAATAGGTTGTTTAGAAGGTAATCCTGCAAATAATTTTTATCAACATCTTGGTGGAAAAAAGATTGGTAATAATTTATTTAGGGGAAAATATTTAGAAAATATATATTTATTTGATATAAAATAATTTATTGCTATAGAATAGTTGACAACATATAAGTGATATAGTACAATTATAATACAATGAATGAAAGGGTGTAAATTTTCTTCTTGCACTAACGCTTATTTAATATAAGTCAGAGTAGATATATTCGAAAGTATACATGTAGAACCGGGAGACTACTTCATTCATTGTATTTACATAATATGTGGAGGTGTTGTTATGATAATGAACGAAAAAAAATTTATTGATTCAGAAAAAGAATGTGCAAGTATGCTTGGAATGTCTTTGACTGAATATCAAGAATATCGTAATAACCTAAAATTTGAACCTAGTAAAGAAATCAAAGAAATTGAAAAAGAAAATAGAACATTAGAATTATTAAATTTTTTAGGAATAGATAAAACTAAATTAAAATGTATAAATAATGATTAATATGATTAAAATAAGTCCAAAAAGGGGTATTGCTTTTTAATATTAAAAGGTGTATAATTCTTGAATATGTAGAAAGACTTATTTTTTTTGACTTCAAGAGTTACTTTTTAAATAAAATAGAGTATATTATATATTGAATGCCTAGGAAACTTTTGAAGACTTAGGTCTTTTCTATTAGAAGGGAATGATTTAATGTTAAAATTATTTAAAAATTTAGAGAAAAAAGATTATATATTTGCTTTATTTGCATTTTTGTTAATTGCTTCTCAAGTATGGTTAGAATTAAAAATGCCGGATTATATGTCTGAGATTACTAAACTAGTTCAAACTGAGGGTAGTAAAATGGGGGATATCCTTATAAATGGAGGATATATGTTGCTATGTGCTCTTGCTTCTTTAGTATGTGCAATTATAACCGGTTATTTAATTTCAAATGTTGCAGCTAGATTTTCTAAGAATGTTCGAAAGAAACTCTTTAATAAAGTTATGGATTTATCAATGGCTGAAGTTAAAGAATTTTCAACTAGTAGTTTAATTACTAGAACAACTAATGATATAACCCAGGTTCAAATGTTTATCGCGATGGGGTTACAGATGTTAGTTAAAGCTCCCCTTACGGCAATTTGGGCAGTTACCAAAATCTTGAATAAAAGTTGGCAATGGAGCGTTTTAACAGCCGTTGCCGTTGTTATTCTGTTATCAACCGTTGGAGCAATTATGATAATTGTTATGCCAAGATTTAAAATAGTTCAAAAATTAATTGATAGAGTTAACAATGTAACAAGAGAAAACTTAACCGGTATTCGAGTTATTAGAGCCTTTAATGCTTCCGAGTATCAAGAAAATAAATTTGAAGATGTTAATACAAAACTTACTAATACTCAAATGTTTAATCAAAAGACATTTGCTGTTATGCAACCAGTTATGTATTTAGTTATGTATTTTTTAACCTTAGCTATTTATATAATTGGAATATATTTAATTAAGAATAGTGTAATGGCTTCAAAGATTAGTATTTTTGGAGATATGGTTGTATTTTCATCTTATTCAATGCAAGTTATCATGTCATTCTTAATGCTTGCTATGATATTCATGATTTTACCTCGGGCTAACGTTTCAGCAATTCGTATCAATGAAGTTTTAGATACTAAGATAAGTATTAAAAATGGTAAGTTAAAAAGTACCAAAACCGGAGAAGTTGGAACCGTTGAATTTAGAAATGTTAGTTTTAAATATCCTGATGCTGAAGAATATTTATTAAAAGATATATCCTTTAAAGTTAAAAAAGGAGAAACTGTTGCCTTTATAGGTTCAACCGGAAGTGGAAAATCAACTTTAATTAATTTAATTCCAAGATTTTATGATGCAACGGATGGGGAAGTTTTAGTAGATGGTATCAATGTTAAAGATTATGATTTAGAATATCTTTATAATAAACTTGGTTATGTCTCTCAAAAGGCAGTTATGTTTAATAATACAGTTGAGGGTAATATTAAATATGGTGATAATGGTAAAGAAAAAAGTGATGAACTTGTTAAGAAAGCCTTAGAAGTAGCTCAAGCAGAAGAATTTGTATCTAAGATGGATATGAAAGAAAACTCTATGATTGCTCAAGGAGGAACTAATATTTCAGGAGGTCAAAAGCAAAGATTATCTATTGCAAGAGCAATCGCTAGAGAACCCGAAATTTATATATTCGATGATTCCTTCTCAGCCCTTGACTATAAAACCGATTCCAAATTAAGACATGAATTAAAAGAATACACGAAAGATGCTACTACTTTAATTGTTGCCCAAAGAATTGGAACTATCATGAATGCCGATAAAATAATCGTGTTAGATAAAGGAAAATGTGTTGGAGTAGGAACCCATAAAGAACTTCTTAAAAATTGTGAAGTTTATAAACAAATTGCCCTATCTCAACTATCAAAGGAGGAGTTAGAAAATGCCTAGACCTAGAAAAATTGAAAAAGCTAAAAATTTTAAAGGTTCAATTAAAAGATTATTTAAAGAATTAAGTCCATTTAGAGTTTTAATTATCATTGGCTTAATCTTAGCAGCCTTAGGTTCTGTTCTTTCCATTATGGCTCCATCAAGATTATCCGATTTAGTTGATAAGATATCGGAAGGATTAGTTGTTAATACTAAGAACTTAGAAACAATTACTAAAAATGTTCAAGGAAGTTTAAGTGAAGATAAATTAAAAGAAAGTATGCCTCTTATTCTAAATATTAAATTAGATGAGGCTAAAGTTTTAGAAGTTATGACAAGTAATGTGTCAAATGAAGAAAAACAAGAATTTCAAACCTTTCTAACTTCTATTAATCCTACTAATCAAGAAGAGATGCTTACTAAATTAAAAGAATTACCCTTAAGTATTTTAAAGATAATCATGCCTGATTCTACTTATAAAGGAGTAACAATTACAACTTCTGATAAGTTAGAATTACTTAAATTAGATAAAGATAATTTAAAAAATATTAATATTCCAGATAGCATTGCTAAAGTAATGTTTACGGAATTTAAAATAGATAAGCAAGTAATAACGGAGCTTGATCAAGCTAAATTTCTTAAAATAATTAGTACTTTAGATAAAGATAGTGAAGCAAGCGAGTTATATTCTAAGATAGATACAATGCCAACTAGTATTAGAAAATCTGTTGAACCAGTTTTTGACATTGAAGGCATAAAAAGAATAGTTATTTTCTTAGTAGCTTTATATTTAGTATCTGCTTTATTTACTTATATTGAATCTATTTCGATGACCATTGTTGCTAATAAATTTGCAAAAAATCTTCGAAGTAGAATTTCTACCAAGATAAATAAATTACCACTTAAATATTTTGATAAAAATCAAACGGGAGATATCCTTTCAAGAGTTACTAATGATGTTGATACAATTGCTCAAAGTATGAACCAATCTTTTTCTACTTTAGTAAGTGCTATAACTTTATTTATTGGAACAATTATCATGATGTTTGTAACGAACTTTACAATGGCAATAACGGCTATTTTAGCAAGTTTAATTGGATTTATCTTTATGTTTAAAATATTGAGTAAATCTCAAAAGTACTTTGTTTTAAGACAAAAGTATTTAGGTGAGATTAATGCTCATATTGAAGAAATTTATTCGGGACTTAATGTTGTTAAAGCTTATAATGGTAAAAATGAAGCCAATCTTGAATTTGATACTTTAAATGAACAAGTTTATAACGCGAACAGAAAGAGTCAATTCTTATCAGGCTTAATGCCACCGATGATGAACTTTATTGGTAATTTTGGCTATGTTGCTGTTTGTATAGTTGGAGCCTTATTAACGATGAATGGTACTATTAAATTTGGAGTAATTGTTGCCTTCATGACTTATGTAAGATTATTTACATCCCCTTTATCTCAAATAGGACAAGCCATGACCTTCCTTCAAACAACTGCGGCTGCCAGTGAAAGAGTCTTCGAGTTTGTTGATGCCGAAGAAATGCCAAGTGAAGAAAATTTAACAAAAGTTTTAGATAAAAGTAAAGTTAAAGGTGATATCGAGTTTTCCAATGTTGAATTTACTTATGATGGAAATAAAACTCCAACGATTAAAAACTTCAGTGCGAAAGTTAAATCTGGAGAAAAAATTGCTATTGTAGGTCCAACTGGAGCTGGTAAAACCACGATGGTTAACTTACTCATGAAATTTTATGATATTAATAAAGGAGATATAAAAATAGATGGCGTCTCAACTAAAGATTTAACCAGAGAAAATATTCATAGTTTATTTACAATGGTCCTTCAAGATACTTGGTTATTCGATGGAACAGTTAAAGAAAACATTATTTATAATAGGGAAGGAGTATCTTTAGAAAGAGTTAAAGAAGTCTGTGAAGTTGTAGGATTAGACCATTTCATTAAAACTTTACCTCACGGGTATGATTCAAAAATAAGTGAAAGTGATAATGTTTCAGCCGGACAACGTCAGTTATTAACAATTGCTCGAGGAATGCTTGAAGACTCACCTTTCTTAATTCTTGATGAAGCAACTAGTAATGTTGATACCAGAACTGAAGAGTTAGTTCAAAGTGCTATGGATAAATTAACTGAAGGTAGAACCTCATTTATAATTGCCCATCGTTTATCAACAATTAAAAATGCTGATTTAATCTTAGTAATGAAAGATGGTAACATTATAGAACAAGGTACTCATGATGAATTAATGAATAAAAAAGGCTTCTATGCTGACCTATATAATTCTCAATTTGAATTATAATTTATAATAGTTAATAGAAATCTATAATCAAATATTAATATAGATTTCTTTTTGTTATTGGTAAAAAGTTGTTGTATTTTTTAATTTTATCATATATAATAAGGTTGCAAATTATTAAATAATTTGAATATATTTATTGAAGAGGTAGTAGTTTATGGTTTTTAAATGTAAAATGTGTGGTGGAGACATAAAACCAATTGAAAATACTAATACAGGAAAATGTTTGTATTGTAAAAGTGTGATGACTTTACCAAACTTAGATGATGAAAAGAAAGTAAATTTATATAATCGAGCTAATGAATTAAGACTTGCAAGTGAATTTGATAAAGCATATCAAGTATATGAAGAAATTTTAGAAATAGATAACAAAGAAGTCGAAGCTCATTGGGGACTATTACTATGTAAATATGGAATCGAATATGTAGATGACCCTAAAAGTAAGAAGAAAATACCAACCTGTCATAGAACCTTAACGGATTCAATATTAACCGAAAGAGATTATAAGTATGTAGTAAAAAATTCATATGGCGAAGCTTTAGAGTTATATCAAGAAGAAGCCAAGAAAATAAATGAAATTCAAAAAGGAATCTTAGAAATATCTAATAAGGAAGAGCCATATGATGTCTTCATTTGTTATAAGGAAACTGATGATATGGGAGAAAGAACCCATGAAAGTGTCATAGCCGAAGATATCTATGAAGCCTTAACCAAAGAAGGATATAAAGTATTCTTTTCAAGAATAACCTTAGAAGATAAATTAGGAAAAGAATATGAACCCTATATCTATTCAGCCTTAAAAACAAGTAAAGTAATGTTAGTAGTAGGAACTTCAAAAGAACGCTTTGAAGCCGTCTGGGTAAAAAATGAATGGAGTCGTTTCAAAGAATTTATGAAAAAAGATAAATCAAAAGTAATGATTCCAGTATATAGTAAGATGGATGCTTATAAATTACCTGAAGAATTTTCTAATTTACAAGCTCAGGATATGAATAAAATTGGAGCCATGCAAGATTTAATTCGAGGAATTAAAAAGATTTTAGCCAATCCCAAAGAAAATAATAATATAAATGAATATTTAGAAAAAAGATTAGAAGAAGCAAATGATGGGGTTAAAAGTCTTGGTAATGGTAGATATGAAGTAACTGAAATTAAAGAAAAATTACCTTCATGGTATTGGGGATTTGGAATAATAGTTACAGCTATAGCATCATTCATTGCATTTGCAATTGCTATTGATAATGGTGGTGCAAACTTTTATATAAATGGTAATATGTTTTTTAATTATAATCCAAATATATTAAAAAAAATACAAATTACACTTAGTTTTATCTTGTTATATATTATTGCAATCGGTATAATAAAAGCTACTTCTAAATTCGGCTATAAAATAAGTAATTATTGTTATGCACTATCTTTAGCGGTTTTACTTGTTTTTGCATATATAGGTTTACAATATGGTATTTTAGTTAATAATGTTCTTTTGAGTTTTATTGTTATTCCAATTATTATATTAATGATAGTAAATCCTAAATGGTATATAGATTCAAGAAAAAAAACAATTGTTGATGAAGATGGTAAAGATAAAATAGTTAAGAAAAATGAATATATTAGAAATAACTTTGTAAGCAAAGAAAAACAACTTTTGAAAAATAGTATTATTTTAGGAATATTTATAATTGCTCTTATAGTATATTTTATCCTTGCTAAATTTTACTATAAAGTTATATAATAGAGATGTAGGTGTAATATGGTTTTTAAATGTAAGATGTGTGGTGGAGACATAAAACCAATTGAAAATACTAATACAGGAAAGTGTTTGTATTGTAAAAGTGTGATGACTTTACCAAACTTAGATGATGAAAAGAAAGTAAATTTATATAATCGAGCTAATGAATTAAGACTTGCAAGTGAATTTGATAAAGCATATCAAGTATATGAAGAAATCTTAGAAATAGATAACAAAGAAGTCGAAGCTCATTGGGGACTATTATTATGTAAATATGGAATTGAATATGTAGATGACCCAAAAAGTAAAAAGAAAATACCAACCTGTCATAGAACTTTAACAGATTCGATATTCACCGAAAGAGATTATAAGTATATAGTAAAAAATTCATATGGAGAGGCTTTAGAGTTATATCAAGAAGAAGCCAAGAAAATAAATGAAATTCAAAAAGGAATCTTAGAAATATCTAATAAGGAAGAGCCATATGATGTCTTCATTTGTTATAAGGAAACTGATGATATGGGAGAAAGAACCCATGAAAGTGTCATAGCCGAAGATATCTATGAAGCCTTAACCAAAGAAGGATATAAAGTATTCTTTTCAAGAATAACCTTAGAAGATAAATTAGGAAAAGAATATGAACCCTATATCTATTCAGCCTTAAAAACAAGCAAAGTAATGTTAGTAGTAGGAACTTCCAAGGAACACTTTGAAGCCGTTTGGGTAAAAAATGAGTGGAGTCGTTTCAAAGAATTTATGAAAAAAGATAAATCAAAAGTAATGATTCCAGTATATAGCAAGATGGATGCTTATAAATTACCTGAAGAATTTTCTAATTTACAAGCCCAGGATATGAATAAAATTGGAGCCATGCAAGATTTAATTCGAGGAGTTAAAAAGATTTTATCCAATCCTAAAGAAAGTAATAATATAGATGAATATTTAGAAAAAAGATTAGAAGAAGCAAGTGATGGTGTTAAAAGTCTTGGTAATGGTAGATATGAAGTAACAGAAATTAAGGAAAAGTTACCTGTATGGTATTGGATGTTTATAATAGCAATTACATTTATCTTGTTTATGGCATTCTTAATATTCTATTCAAATGAAGAAAGTTTTTTTCAAGATTATGAAAAAATTTATAATCCTAATATATCTAGGCTTTTATTGGCAATACTTGGCTCCTTATCAGTTTACGTTGCTGGAGTAGGAATAATTAAAGTTTCTTCTAAGGTTGGATATAAAATGAGTAATTATTGTTATTCAATAGTTTTGATAGTATTACTTGTGGAAGCATATATAGGTTTAAGTTTTAATACTTTAGTTAATTTTATGTGGTATTTTATTGTTATTCTAATTATTATGTTAATGGTAGTAAATCCTAAATGGTATATTGATTCAAGAAAAAAAACAATTGTTGATGAAGAAGATAAAGATAAAATAGTTAAGAAAAATGAATATATTAGAAATAACTTTGTAAGCAAGGAAAAACAATTTTTGAAAAATAGTATTATTTTAGGAATATTTATAATTGCTCTTATAGTATATTTTATACTTGCTAAATTTTACTATAAAGTTATATAATAGAGATGTAGGTGTAATATGATTTTTAAATGTAAGATGTGCGGTGGAGACATAGAACCAATTGAAAATACCAATACAGGAAAGTGTTTGTATTGTAAAAGTGTGATGACTTTACCAAACTTAGATGATGAAAAGAAAGTAAATTTATATAATCGAGCAAATGAATTAAGACTTGCAAGTGAATTTGATAAAGCATATCAAGTATATGAAGAAATTTTAGAAATAGATAATAAAGAAGTTGAAGCTCATTGGGGACTATTATTATGTAAATATGGAATCGAATATGTAGATGATCCCAAAAGTAAAAAGAAAATACCAACTTGTCATAGAACCTTAACAGATTCAATATTAACCGAAAGAGATTATAAGTATGTAGTAAAAAATTCATATGGAGAGGCTTTAGAGTTATATCAAGAAGAAGCCAAGAAAATAAATGAAATTCAAAAAGGAATCTTAGAAATATCTAATAAGGAAGAACCATATGATGTCTTTATTTGTTATAAAGAAACTGATGATATGGGAGAAAGAACTCATGAAAGTGTCATAGCTGAAGATATCTATGAAGCCTTAACAAAAGAAGGATATAAAGTATTCTTTTCAAGAATAACCTTAGAAGATAAATTAGGAAAAGAATATGAACCTTATATCTATTCAGCCTTAAAAACAAGTAAAGTAATGTTAGTGGTAGGAACTTCAAAGGAACACTTTGAAGCCGTTTGGGTAAAAAATGAATGGAGTCGTTTCAAAGAATTTATGAAAAAAGATAAATCAAAAGTAATGATTCCAGTATATAGTAAGATAGATGCTTATAAATTACCTGAAGAATTTTCTAATTTCCAAGCCCAAAATATGGATAAAATTGGAGCTATGCAAGATTTAATTCGAGGAGTTAAAAAAATTTTAACAGCCCCTAAAACAAATAATGATATAGATGAATATCTAGAAAAAAGATTAGAAGAAGCAAGTGATGGAGTTAAAAGTCTTGGCAATGGTAATTATGAAGTTGTTCAAGTAAAACAAAAATTACCAGTTTGGTATTATGTATTTGTAATTTCAATGTTTTTTATTACCTCATCATTGATGCTTACTTGTGTAAGCACGACAAACTTTAATATTCTTTCTACCTTTGGATATGATTCAGTATTACCATTCTTTAAAGCAACTTTTTATATAATGTTTATAGTTGGAGGACTAGGAATAGCAGCTTTAATAGCAAAACTTACCTATCGAAAAACTTATAAATTAGCTAAATCAATTTATTTAATTATGTTATTAATCATCTATATTTTAGCTTTAATACTTTTAAATAAATATATAATAGTTTTTATATATTGGTATTTATTAGGAATTTCTCTTCTAGTCTTATATTTTGTAAATCCTAAATGGCATCTAGATACAAGTTCTAAAGTTATTGTTGATAGAGAAGGAAGAGATGCTTTAGAAGAAAAAAATAAGTTTATTAGAGAAAATTTTAAAATAAAAACAACTTATCCAATTAAAACAAAATATATAATTATAGCTATGGCTATTTGCTTTCTAATATATGTTGGTTGCTTCTATAAAAATTTCTTAAGAAATAATTCTAATTCTTATAATGAAAGTATTTCTCAAATAAAAATAAAGAGAAATTATATAAATATGCGAAGTGAACCTAAAATTTATAGTTCTTATTATAAATTAAATTATATTGGATTTGTAAAAAAGGGTGAAGTTTATAACATAATAGATAAAGTTTATAGTGAACCTCCATCTACTTATGAATTTAATATAGATAATAATTGTAGTTATTGGTATTTAATTGAAACTAAAAATAAAATTAAAGGATATATATGTGGAGCAGTATCCGATAATATATTTGCTGAAGAAATAAATAAACCATTTATTTCTTCACAATCTAATGAAAGAAATGAAAACTTATCTCAACTTGAAATAGTTAATAATTTTATAAGAATAAGAGAAACTCGAAGTGCTAATAGTCAAAAATTAGGAAATGTCTATAGAGGTGAAATTTATACCATTTATGAACAGAAAAAAATTGATAAAGTTAATTGGTATAAAATAAAAACTAATGAAGGAATAACGGGATATATATCAGGTGGAAAAGAAAATGAATATATAAAGATATTAGAGAGGAAGGGATAAAAATGGCTTTATATGAAGTAATTAGAAAAGAGAAGGATGATGATAATATAATTTGGAGATATCCAAAAAATAAGTTTAATACATCATCTCAATTAATTGTTCATGAAGGACAAGAAGCAATATTTTATAGTAATGGAAAGGCTTTGGATTTATTTGGCCCAGGAAAGTACACTTTAGAGACTAATAATATACCACTTCTAAAGAAACTAATTGGACTTCCAACTGGAATAAAAAGTGCTTTTCAATCAGAGGTTTATTTTATTGATAAATCTGAAAAAACTTCAAAATGGGGAACTAGTAGTAAGATAGAGTTTTTAGAACCAGTTTACAATTTTCCAATTGCAATTGGTGCTTGTGGTGAAATGCGATTTATTATATCTGATTCAAGAAAATTTTTATTAAAATTAGTTGGAGTTAAAAAGAATTTTGATGAAGAAAGTATTGATGATTTTTTTCAATCCCAAATCTTATTAAAAGTTAAAAATTATATTTCTGAGATTATAACCGAAGATAAAATATGTATTTTTGAAATTGATCGAAATTTAGAAAAGTTTAGTTTAGAATTACAAAAAAGATTAGAAAATGATTTTGATGAATTTGGAATAAAATTAAATAAATTCTTTGTTACAAATATAGCTAAACCAGAAGATGATAAAAGATATTTAGAATTTAAAGAATTATATTTTAAAAAATCAGTAGCTGTTGCTGAGGCGGAGTTAAAGCAAAAACTTGATTTAATTGAAGAAGATACAAAAGCCAAAAAAACAATTATAGCATCAGAAGCTGAAGCTATTAAACGAGCAAAAGAAGGATATACTTATCAAGAAGAGCAATCATTCAAGATTGGAGAGAAAGTTGCTAGCAATCAAGCAGTTGGCCAATATACTAATGTTGGAGTAGGTCTTGGAATGATGAGTGGTATTGGTACACCTTTAAGTGGAGAAGTAAGTAAACAAGTGACAACTGCCTTTACTAAAGTTGACAACAATATAATCTGTCAAAATTGTAAAATGCCAAATGAATCTAATACTAATTTTTGCAAGTATTGTGGCTTTAAATTAAGTAAAGATAGAAGTTGCCCTAAATGCTTAGCAAAAGTATCTGAAGATGCTAAATTTTGTTCAAAATGTGGAGAAAGGTTAGATTAATATGAAAAATAAAAAATTATTTACGATTATTGGAATATTTCTATTTATAATTACAATACTTATTTTATTTATTACAACTTATAAATCTAGTAATTTAGAAATAATTACGACAAAAGATTCAGTAGCTTATAAATATGCTAAAGAAAAAAAATTAAAAGTAAAAACTATATCAGAAAGTGAATTAATAAATTATAAGAAAAACATAGAAACCTATGCTTATAATAAAAATAATTCTGGTATTGAAATTACAAGTTATAATGGTATAAGTAAAGAATTAATTATTCCAAATGAAATAGATGGTTATAAAGTATTAAGTATTCATGAAGGAGTATTTAAAGATAAAGATATAACTAAAATAACTTTACCTAAAAGTATAATAAGCATAAGTGATGAAGATTATAAAGATATAAAATTAGTTTGTTATAAAACAGAATTATGTGATCATTTAAAAAGTTTAAAAGATTATGATGTTACAGTTTTAAATGATTCTGATAATTATAATTTTAATTTAGATAAGTTAGAATTTGAATATAATAAAGATACTACTTATGAATTAACTAAGTATAATGGAACCTCTAAAGATATAATAGTACCTGATTATATAAATGGTTATCAAGTTGATAAGTTAACTTTTGAGGTTGATAAAAATATAAAAAGTATTTATATACCTAAAACAGTAACGCAAATTAATTTAAATATTTTAGAAAGTCCTTTTAATACTTTATTTTGGATTATTCTAATCTTTGATGCTTTAGCTATTATAGTATTTATAGTTATTAATTCAATAGTATCTAGTAAAAACTTAACTGAAAGTTTTAATGCCTCTCCACTTAGATTAATTTCAATTATTTATATAATTTTTGAATTAATATATTCAATTATTGCCAAATTTGGTAATTATGATATAAAAGGTTTTATTTTAGTATCAAGTATTGTTTTAATAGTTTATATTTTATTTACAATTCTATTATTAGCATCTAAAAAGAAAATTGAAGAATATGATAAAAAAATTAGTAATATAGATTTATTTATTAAAGATACTTTAAATCTAATAGAAGATATTGATGTTACTGATTATGATAAAGAATTAGTTTCAGAAATTGAAAAGATTAATGTTTTAGTAAAATATTCTGATCCTGTATCAATTGATGAAGTTAAAGAAATTGAAAAAGAGATTACAAAATTAATTGAAAAGAGAAATAGAATAATTAAAGATAATAAGTAGAAAAACTTGACAAATAAAAATAAAAATGTATAATAATGTAAAAAAAATACATTTTTATTTTTTTTATTGTAAAAAAAATGAAATTATGATGTATAATAGAAATGGGAGATGATAAAATGTTAACAAGTATTATGTTAAAAGACTATACTACTTTTATAAATGAAACTATTTTTGAATTTAAAGCAACAAATTATAAAATTCTTGAAGACTCAAACGTTGGTGCCAATAGAATTTTAAAAGGTGCTTTATTTATTGGTGAAAACGCATCAGGAAAAACTCAAGTATTAAAAGCTATTGTTTTTCTTTTAAATTTATTTTTTGATAATTCAGAACAAAATTTTAGTATTTATAAATCTTTATATACTAAAGGGAATAAATTTAGTTTAACTTATACGTTTGATGTATCAGGTAATGAAATAAAATATGAAATTACAATAGATACTAATTCTATAAGTGCTGAAAAATTATATGTAAATGGGGAATTAAAATTAGACAGATTAAATAAATCAGGCCAAACAAACTTTAAAGAAGAAAGAGATATAAAAGATATTGATGAAACTTTATCTTTAGTAAAATTGGAATATTATAACACAAGGTTTGATAATGATTCTATTTTAAATGAATGGTTTGATTTTCTAAAAAATTCTATATATTTGAATTGCTTAATTGGTATATCTGCTAGTTTTAATCCTATAAAAGCCGATGAGCAAAATATTTATAAATATTTAAGAAAGAACGATACTAAAGAATTAAATAAATTTATTAAAAATTTAGGTTATAATAGTGAAATAGTATATGATTCTGAAAAGAGTGATGTAAATGCAATTGGCTTAAAAAAAACTGGAACTGATGTAGTTATCCCTTATACATTAGAATCAAACGGCAACAAAGCATTTATAAATACAGTTTTACCAATTATCTATGCAACTAAAAATAATTGTATGTTAATTGTTGATGAATTTAGTAGTGGTCTTCATAATGAACTTGAAGAAGCCTTAATAAAATATTTCTTTAATAATAGTAAAAATTCTCAAATATTTTTTACTTCCCATTCAACTAATTTACTTGATACTTGTATCTTAAGACCTGACCAAATATATACTTTTAAATTTGATAATAAAAAGGGAACGATAATTAAAAGAGTTTCTAATGAGAATCCTAGAGAATCTCAAAATATAGAAAAAATGTATTTAAATGGAGTTTTTGATGGAATGCCAGAATACAATAAAGAATTTAAGGATTAACAAAGAAAAAGTAATTGGTCAAGTAGTAGTTGTTGTTGAAGGGGAAGAAGATGAATTTAAATTATTAAAACATATATTTACAAAGATTTTAGGATATAGTTATATTCAAATGAAACGAAATAAAGTAATGCAACATACATTTAAAAATAATCAAAATACTGTGATAGTTGCTAATACTAAAAGTTCTAGTATATCTTCTATAATGGAAGATAAAGATTATAAAGATAAATTATATAACTTATTAAAAAAAGAATATAATAAAACTTTAAAAAATACATTTATTTATATATTATGGGATAGAGATAAAGATACTAATAAAGATTCTAATTATATTAAAGCACTTGAAACTTATGCTAATTCTATGGATAATGATTATGAAATGAATGGTTTATTGCTTATAAGTTATCCTTGTCTTGAAGCATATAATTTATCTAATTTTGATAAGAAATTATGGAAACGTGACTTTAAAACTAGTTTTGATGCTAAGAAAACTTTTCATATGTCTTTAAATTCTATAAAAGATATTAATGAAAAGACAATTTTATTAGCTGTTTATAACATGCATCATAGTATGCTAGAGTATGGAATAAATAACTATGACCCATCTAATTTTAAAAGAATAAACAAAAGAATATTTCGACTTGAAAATGAGTATTTTAAACATAATAAAATGTTTAATGCATTATCTCTTATTAGTATAATGTTAGTTGATTTAGGTATAATTGAAGAAATTTAAAAAGTTACAAAAAAGTGTTGACTCAAAGAAAATACAATGGTATAATATAGATACATAAAGAAAGGAGAATATTATGGTAATTAAAAAAGAAATTTACCCTAAAACTGAAAGAGTAAAATGTGAAGGAGATAAACTTTATGTAACTGAAAAACTAGATGGAAGTAATTTAGTATTCTTCAAAAAAGATGATATACTTTATATTGCTATGAGAAATAATATTATTCCAATTAATGAACTTGAGGAAAATAAAGGTATTCTTTATAAAGGTTTATATGAATGGATAAATGATAATATTAATGAGTTAGATTTACATAATGGAAGTGCTATTTGTGGTGAATGGCTTGGAATGGGAAAATTAAAATATGATGTTGGTGAGTTTGATAAAAGATACTATTTATTTGCTAAAGCCAATATTGATGATGATTATAATTTATATAATCTTATCTATGATCATGATTTATTAATTTATCCCTTTGTTAAAGGTAGTATTCCTAAATGTATAGGAATAGTTCCTGAAGTTGCAACCTTAAATGTTTTACCAAATAAGGAACATTTAGATAGTTTATATCAAAAATATACTGCTAAAGTAAAAAGAAATGTTGAAGGGTTTGTTGTAAATTATAAAAATGTTATATCTAAGTATGTTAGAATGAAAAATGGAAAATTACAAGAACATTTTGATAATACGAATCGAGGAGCTTAAACTAAGGTTTAAGTTTTTTCCATAATTTGGGAAAAAATATTTCAGATAATATTAGATTAAATAAAAAAAATATGATAGAATTAAGTAAGGAAGTGATGATTATGAATTTATCAAAGTCAAAATATTGTCTAGGAGTAACTTGTAAAAAGAAATTATGGTTAGAAACTAATAAGCCAGAAGTTAAAGAAGAAGAGAATGGTCAAGTTTTATTAAATGGAACTTTAGTTGGAGAATATGCAAGGAACTTACTTGGAAAATCGGTAACGATACCTTTTAATAAAGACTTAAATGAAATGATTAATGATACTAAAAAATATTTACAAGAAGATAATATTGTAATCTGTGAAGCATCATTTAATTATAATCATAATTTTTGTAGTGTTGATTTACTTAAAAAGGAAAAAGATAGTTATATAATATATGAAGTTAAAAGTTCAACTAGTATTCATGATATTTATTTAGATGATATAACTTATCAATATTATATATTAAAGAACTTAGGTTATAATGTTATAAAAACTTGTCTTGTTTTATTAAATCCTTTCTATGTAAGACATGGAGAAATTGATGTTAAAAAATTATTTAAAATAAAAGATGTAACCGATACTGTTTTAGAGAAAGTAAAAGAAATAGATAAAAATATTCAAGATATAAATTTATATATGGAAAATAAAGAAGAACCTAAATCAGAGTTATCTAAAAATTGTAAAGATTGTCCTTATTTTGCTTATTGTACTAAAGACTTAGATTCTAATAATGTTTTTAAAGTTAGATATATGCAAATGAGAAAAATGTTAGATTTATATAATAAAGGAGTAACTAGTTTTCCGGATTTATTAAAGGAACCTATTAATCCTAAATTTAAACAGCAAATAGAATTTACTTTGTATGATAAAGAACCTTATATTAATGAATATAAGTTAAAAGAGTTTTTGAAAACCCTTCATTATCCATTATATTTCTTGGATTTTGAAACTTATCAAGTTGCTATTCCTAACTATGATGGAGTAAAACCTTATATGCAAATACCTTTTCAGTATTCTTTGCATTATATAGAAAGTGAAGATGGAGAGTTGAAACATAAAGAGTTTTTAGGAGAAGTTGGAGTTGACCCAAGATATAGTCTTGCTAAGAGATTAGTTATGGATATTCCAGTTGACTCATGTGTCATGGCTTATAATATGCGATTTGAAAAGATGGTTATTCGAGAACTTGCCTCTTTATATCCTGATTTAAGTGATAAATTACTAATAATTCATGATAATATCGTTGATTTAATGGTACCATTTAAAAATAGAGAGTATTATACTAAAGAAATGGAAGGTTCCTATTCCATTAAAGCCGTGCTTCCAGCTTTATTTCCTGATGATCCAAGTCTAAATTATCATAACTTAGAAGATGTTCATAATGGAAGTGAGGCAAGTTCTAGTTTTGTTGAACTTGAAAAATTATCTCAAGAAGAACAAGATAAAATTAGAAATAGTTTACTAAAATATTGTTCTCTTGATACCTATGCTATGGTAAAAATCTGGGAAAAACTAAAAGAAGTAACCAAAGAAAAAGTTAAAATCAGAAACTAACACTTCTGATTTTTTTGAATTTCTCTTAATTCTATAATTCCCTGACTTTGTTCTTGAATAATTTCTTTAGCAAGTACTTCTAATCGTTTATCTATCTTATAATTTAATAAATTTTTACACATCCTAATTGCTCCTTCATGATGAGGAATCATTTCACTTATAAAATCTAAATTAATATTATTACATCTTAAACTATTTTCCATTTTGGTAATCATTGTCATTAAAATATCATGATAACATCTTAAATAATCCATAACTTCTAAATAACTATTATTAGGAATATCTGTCGTATTATAAATTTCTTGCATTCTTTTAATTCCCTGTTCTTGAGTTTTAATTATTCCTTTTGCAATTTCTTTAAGTTTATCGTTTACATTATAATTAAGTAAATTTAAAGACATATAAATGGCTGCTTCATGATGAGGTATCATAGTTCTAATAAAATCTTTAGTTAAATTACAAGTTACTTGACTTGATTCCATTTGACTAATCATATCTTGTAAAATTATGTCAAACTCTCTTAAATAGTTTTCCATCTAGATCACCTCTTTATAATAGTATAATCTTTTCGAAGAAAAGGGGTATCAATTCTTAAAATTTTATTGTATAATTATCTTGATGCTTATGAAGAAAATATTTTTATTATTGTTACTTATTTTAGTCACTGGATGTGGGGTTAAGGAAGTTGAACAATCTAAAGAAAAAGAAGAAATAAAAGAAGAAGAGAAAGAAAAGGAACCAACTTATCAAGAAGAAAATCCTTTAAAGATAGGTCTTTATCAGAATAATGGAAATCTTTATAAAAAAGTAGATGAATTTATATCGCCTTTAGATTCTTATAAAGATATTGGAACATTTTCAGTTATTTTATCTAATGATTCAGAAGTAACTGGAAGTAGTATTAAAGACTTATATAATAATGTTAAAAGTAGTTATGATGATTTTTCGAAATATAAAATAGGTTATAATATAAACTTTACAGTTAAAGATGGGACTACTTATAATGAAACCATTTTAAAACCTCTTGATTTATTTGATTATCCATTTTATAAATACTTATATATTTGGTTATATGATGATATTAATACAACAGGATGGCATTCCCATATTGAAGTCGATGATTATACAGATACAACAGTTATGTCAAGTATAAAGTTAATGTCAACTAGTTTAAGTAGAGAGGTTGTTGATGGGTTTAAAATTACTGTTTTTACATATGATACGATGGATGACTTTGATGAAAGTGGAAATTATCGGGGAGTAAGTAGTCATACCTTAACAATTAAATATGGAGGTTAAAAATATGAAAGAGATATCTGATCAAGTTATTAAAGGTTTAGTTAGTTTTGGAGGTAAATTATTAGTTGCTATTTTAATACTAGTAATTGGCTTTAAACTTATAAACCTTTTAATGAAGAAATTAAAGAAGGGAAGAATATTTAATAAATTAGAGAAGAGTAGTCAAACTTTTGTTTTTAGTATTTTAAGTGTTGTTTTAAAAATCATGGTTTTAATTGTTGCTATCACCGAACTTGGAATACCTATGACTTCAATTGTAACCTTGATTGGTTCGGCGGGACTTGCTTTAGGACTTGCCCTTCAAGGTGGTTTATCTAATATTGCTGGGGGAGTTACGATTATGCTCTTTAAACCCTTTAAAGTTGGAGATTACATTGATACCCATGCTGATGCTGGTACTGTTAAAGATATAAATATTTTTAGTACGGTTTTACAAACTTATGATAATAAACTAGTTGTTATTCCAAATGGAACTTTAGCCAATACTATCATAGTTAATCAAACAGCATCTAAAACGAGACTTTTAGATATAACGGTTACTGTTAGTTATAAAAATGATATTGATAAAGTAAAAGAAGTTTTAAATAGAATAATTCAAAAATCAAAATATCGATTAGATAAACATGAAACTCTAGTTGCTTTAAAAGAACATGGAGAAAGTTCTTTAGTGTTTACTGCGAGAATGTGGGTTACCAGTGAAAACTATTGGCCTGCTAAGTATGAAATGTTGGAAGTAATCAAAAAAGAATTTGATAAAGAAGGAATTGAAATACCATATCCTCAACTTGATGTTCATTTAGAAAAATAATAGTCAAAAGTCACACCTTTCTAACTTTCGAATAAATTAGAATAGGAGTGATTTTTTTGGATTATAAATATTATTATAATAAATTACCAAATGGTAAAGATGATTATGGATTTAAAGGGGTTACTAAGGATGGCTATGGACTTAAATGTACAAAGTTTAAGTTAAGATATCCTCCCCAATCTCAAGATGTGCAACCAGGTATGGAATATTTAATGAAACCAAGACCAATTTTTGATAACAAAGATTATAAAGGTTGTTGTAAATTAAATGATAAAGTTGCAATTATAACTGGAGGTGATTCAGGAATCGGAAGAGCCGTTGCCGTTTCATTTGTTAAAGAAGGATGTAAAGTTGTAATTGTTTATTTAAATGAAGATAAGGATGCAATCGAGACTAAAAATTATTTAGAGAATTTAGGTGGGGAATGTCTATTAATTCGAGGAGATTTAAAAAGACCTGAGTTTTCTAAAAAAATCGTTGAAGATACTTTAAAAACTTTTGGAAAAATTGATATTCTTGTTAATAATGCAGGTGTTCAATATCAACAAAAGAGCCTACTTGATATAAGTGATAAACAATTTGACTATACAATGAAAACAAATATTTATTCAATGTTTTATTTAACAAAAGCCGCTTTAAGATATATGAAACCTGGGGCTTCGATTATCAACGTTACATCAGTTACAGCATTCTATGGTGAACCTGAATTAATCGATTATGTAACTTCAAAAGGAGCAATTGTTGGATTTACAAGAGCCTTAGCAACGAACCTTGCGGATAAAAATATCAGGGTAAACGCGGTTGCGCCAGGTTACTTCTGGACCGCCTTACAACCTGCTTGTTGGGAACCTGAAAAAATTCCAACGTTAGGCGCCGATGCACCAATGAAAAGAGCCGGTGAAGTTTATGAAATAGCCCCATTATTTGTTTATTTAGCGTCCCCAGATTCTTCTTATGTAACCGGTCAAGTTATGCACATCAATGGTGGTTTATATAAAGGATAATTTAGATTATCTTTTATTTTTTTGTCAATTATTGACAAAGTAATTGACAAAAATACATTATTTATAATATATTATTATTAATCAGAATAAAAACGAAAGGAATTTACTATGAAAGAAAAAGTTAAAGATGAAATTGATTTTGAATATGGTGATAAAATTTATAACAAAATTTTTCAAATCGAAGAACTTACAGAATTAGAAAAAGAAAAAAATAGGCAGTTAGAAGCGATTATTACAGATTTTTATCAAAAAGTTTGTCCTGGCTTGAAAAAAAGATATGAATTAAAAGACTTAGGTCTTGGTTATATTGAAGGATATGGTTATTGTACAATTTCTTTTCAGGAACGAGGTTTTTATGTACTTACACTTTTATATGACAATTTTCAAGAAATATATATGAAGCTTTTACTTAAAATAGCAGCTAGAATTAGTAGTGATTATTGTTCACATAATCATGTAAAATTATTAAAAGTCTATGAAAAAAGAGCACCTTTAGTAAGTCATAACCATCTTTTGTTCTTTTATGAATTTATTTTAAAATTAATACTAAAATATTTTGATAATAATATTCCTATGGAATTTATTAAGTTCTATGAAAATATTCTTAATTATAGAGATGATTATTTTTATGAATATAATCTTGAAGTAAAAAGATTTATAAAAAAGAAAAACTAGTAAAATGCTTACTAGTTTCTTTTTATCTGTTGTAGAATTCAACTATCAATGATTCATTTATATCAGCAGGTAATTCACTACGTTCTGGAAGTCTTACAAATTTAGCACTATTAGTATTCTTATCATAGTCAATGTATTCAACACGTGAAGTTACATTTTCAAGAGCTTCTTTAACACATTTTAAATCTTTAGAATTTTCTTTAAGTGCAATTGTAGAACCAACTTTTACACGGAATGATGGAATATCAACTTTTTTACCATCAACTGTAATATGACCATGGTTAACAAGTTGTCTTGCACCACGTCTAGTATTAGCAAATCCCATACGATATACAAGATTATCTAGTCTTGATTCAAGAAGTTTTAAGAAGTTCTCACCATTGATACCTTGCATTTTAGATGACTCAACAAAAGTTTTATGGAATTGTCTTTCATTAAGTCCATACATGAACTTAACTTTTTGCTTTTCTTTTAATTGTTCACCATATTCAGACAACTTTCCTTGTCTTTTAGCACCATGCATACCAGGTTTGTAAGGTCTTCTTGCAATATCTTTTCCATTCTCAAGAAGAGAAAATCCAACTCTACGACTTTGTTTACGACTTGGTCCTGTGTATCTTGACATATTTTCCTCCTTCAATATTATTCATAAACATTGATATTTATACAACTTTTAGGGAATTCTTTTTAATACTTTCACTAGATAACCAGAGTTACTTGTAAACTTAAAGAACACATTAAAAATTAATATAAATTGGGCTATCAATCGAATATGCAAGTATATTATATGTGAGATTAACCTAAAAGTCAACAAAAATTTGCAAAAACTGTTGGAAAATTAACTTTAATATGCTAAAATATAAGGCATTCATGGCGAAAATAAGAAAATGTTTAAGAAAAAAACTTGTTTAAAAGACCAAAATATGATAGTATTTAGATTAGGAAGATGATAATATGATCGATTTTACAAATTGCAAAGAAGAAATTAATACTTATAAGGGTAGTGAAAAAAAGAAAACATTAATTTATGAAAATAAAAAGTATTTAGTTAAATTTCCTGACCCAATTAGAGCAAAGAATAAAGATATATCTTATATTAATAATGCTTATTCAGAATATATTGGAAGTCATATCTTTGAAATGATTGGATTAAAAACTCAAAAGACTCTTTTAGGTAAATATAAGTATGATAATAAAGAAAAGGTTGTTTGTGCTTGTCTTGATTTTACTGATGAGGATAACTTTCTATTGGAGTTTGAAAACTTAGCTTTAAGTATTAATGTTGATAAGAAAATTGATACGGAATTAAGCGATATAATGGGAATATTAGAAAGTAGTTGCAATTTAATTGATTATGATAAAACTAAAGAATTCTTCTTTGATATGTTTATTGTTGATGCTTTAATTGGAAATACAGATAGATATAATAATGATTGGGGATTTTTAGTAAATAAAAAGACGAAAGAAACTAAGCTTGCTCCAATCTTTGACTGTGGTTCTTGTCTTAATCCTTTATTAGAAGATAAAGAGATTATGATGTTTAAGACAAGTGATATTAAGAATTTAGCAATTAATAATTATTCATGTTTTAAAGAAAATGGTAAAAAAATTAATTATCTTTCATATATTAAAGAAATGCAAAATGAAGATTGTAATAAGGCTTTACTTAGATTATTTAAAAGAATTAAAATAGATGAAATTTTAGAATTTATTGATAAAATAGAGTTAAGTGATGTAAGGAAGAATTTCTATAAAACTATTTTAGAATATCGTTATAATATACTAAAAGAAGTATATGAAAAATTAGGAGGCTCACTATGAAAAAAATATTAACAGGAGTACAACCAAGTGGAAATTTAACTTTAGGAAATTATATAGGTGCAATTAGACAAATGGTAAAATTACAAGAAGAGTACGAATCAATTATTTTTGTTGCTGATTTACATGCAATTACGGTTCCTCAAGAGCCACACGAACTTCGAAAAAATATTAGAAGTTTAATAGCAATTTATTTAGCAGCAGGAATTGATCCAAAGAAAAACACCATCTTTATTCAATCTGAAAATATATATCACACGAATATGTCATGGTTACTAGAATGTCTTACTCCTTATGGAGAATTAGGAAGAATGACCCAGTTTAAAGATAAAAGTGCAAAACATCAAAACTTTGGAGCAGGACTACTAACTTATCCTGTTTTAATGGCAAGTGATATTCTTTTATATGATGCTGATTATGTGCCAACAGGAATTGATCAAAAACAACATGTTGAACTTGCAAGAAATATAGCCGAAAGAGTTAATAAAAAATATGGAGAGATCTTTAAAATACCTGAACCTTTAATACCAGAATCAGGTGCCAAAATATGTGATTTAGTAAATCCAACTAAGAAAATGAGTAAATCTGATGAAAACCCTAAGGGGGTAATTTATTTATTAGATACGGATGATACAATTAGAAAGAAAATCATGGGTGCAACAACGGACTCTGAAACTAGAATTAAATATGATTTAGAAAACAAACCAGGAATTAGTAACTTAATTAATATTTATAACTCTTTATCTGGACTTAGTATTAAAGAAATCGAAGAAAAATATAAAGATTCCAACTATGGAACCTTTAAAAGTGATGTTGCTGATTTAGTAATAGCAACCTTAAAACCTCTTAAAGAAAAATATCAAGAATTAATTGATAGCAAAGAAATAGATAAAATACTTGATGAAGGGGCTTTAAAAACAACGGAAATTGCTAAAAAGAAATATCTATTATTAAAAGATAGAATGGGCTTAGGAAGATAATTATAAGGTAGGTTCTTCAATTTCTGAAACATCAAAGTTAACATTATTATAGTTATTAACAATTATATAAACAATTATCGCGGATGCTATTAAAGCAAGCCAAGATGCGAGTATTTGTAAATTTGAATTTGGGTCACCATAAGAATTACTTACTTTTCTTCTTTCATAAGCATCATAGACAAAGTAAATACCTAAGATGACAACGACAATTCTATTAATTAAAGAAATATTAAGTGCGTCTTTATTAGAAAAAAGACCACTTTTATTTTCTCTTAGAAGTTTTTCATTATAGGCAATAATTACAGATACTATTAAAGTTAAAATAAACAAAATAATCCCAATTATCTGTCCATTTACAAGTTCAATTTGTTTTTCATTTTGATTACTCATACTTAATTATATAAGAAAAAATCTCAAATAATACTTGAGATTTTTAAGCTTCTTTTTCTTCTGGTTTCTTATTTTTTAAAACTGTATAAACTATTAAGGTTACTATCATTAATAAAGTGATTGTTCCTGATAGTATAAAACTAAAGTTGATAGGTTTATTAATTAAAACATTCATGAATGGAATTTCCTTGACTTCTTCTACTAGAATATCACCAACAAACTTCAAGCCAAACGTTGTAAGTAAAGCGAATATTCCTGCAACTAAAACGGTAATAGCAACAGTCTTAATCCATTTAGCTTTCTTAAACTTAAGTCCTAGTATTCCTAAAACAGATACTAGCATAGCAACTACAAGATAAATTATTAAATTATTTCCTAAGATAAATCTTATAAGTTCTAAACCTTCTTTTATTTCTTTAGCATCACTATCTTTGTCAAGAGTATCTTCAATTATACTAGTATCAGGAAGTAAATCTTGATAATTATTAACTTGTTCTTCAACGGCTCCTAGAATCTTTGATTTCTCATCATCCTTAAACTTATAGAAACCACTTTCATCAATATCATCAAGAACCGAACCTACTAAAGTACTAATATCATTAGTAGAAACAATTTTTTGATTTTCACCAGTTACAACATAATCAACTAAGTTACCAGCAATACCTCCAACCAATCCTTTAACTTCTTTAGAATCAATTATTTTAACAACAACATCTTCATCTATTCCAAAATCTCTGGCTTGCTCGTAAAGAGGTTCAAACATTTCGTTTATAGCACTTTCTATCTCAGGACTCTCTTTAATCATTTTTGCAATATCTAAATTAGTAATCGTATTTTTTATTGTGTCTTTACTTAAAGTACTCTTAATTGGAATTAAAATCAATAGTCCTAATGTTGAAAGAAAAAGAACAATTGTTAAAATAAAAACTCCTAAACCTTTTAAAAACTTCATTTTCTCAACTCCTCGTATACATATTATATCATGGTTTCGAAAAATGTCAAATTTTAGAAGCTAAGATTATATATATAATAGGTTAGGAGAGTTATAATATTAATAAAAGTTAATTTTTTCTAAAAAATGGCATATTATATATAGTTAATAGTGAAAAATTTTACAAAAAAATGCAAAAAAAGGTTGACAATAAAGTTCAACTATTGTATAGTATTCATGTTCGTGAAATTGGGCTTATTTTAATTGGGCTTTAATTTTAGATAGGAAAATGACACACCGGGGTATGTGTCAGAAAGGAGAAGAAATGCCTACTATAAATCAGTTAGTTAGAAAAGGACGTAAGAAGAAGGTTAGAAAACCAAAGGCACCAGTGTTATTAGTTGGAGTAAATACTATTCAAAAGAAACAAACCAAAATTAATGCTCCTCAAAAACGTGGTGTATGTGTACGTGTTGGAACTATGACTCCAAAGAAACCCAACTCAGCACTTCGTAAGTTTGCAAGGGTTAGACTTTCAAATGGAATGGAAGTTACTTGTTATATTCCTGGAGAAGGACATAATTTACAAGAGCATAGTGTTGTTCTAATTCGTGGTGGTCGTGTACCAGATTTAATCGGTGTGCGTTATCATATTATAAGAGGAACATTAGATACTGCTGGAGTTAAGGATAGAAAACAAGGTCGTAGTAAATACGGAGCAAAACGCGAAAAGAAAAAATAATAATTAATAAGTTAAACGCTTATATGAGAGGAGGAGAGTAAAATGCGTAAGAGACGCGCTACTGTAAGAGATGTTTTACCAGATCCAATATATAATTCAAAAGTAGTAACAAAATTAATAAATAGAATCATGCTTGATGGTAAAAAAGGAAAAGCTGAAAAGATTTTATATGATGCTTTTGATTTAGTAAAGGAAAAAACTGGTGAAGATCCAATTAAAGTTTTTGAAAAAGCTTTAGAAAACATAAAACCACAACTTGAAGTTAAATCAAGAAGAGTAGGTGGTTCAAATTATCAAGTACCAATTGAAGTTAATGCGAAACGTAGTCAAACTTTAGGACTTCGTTGGTTAGTTAATTATGCAAGACTTCGTGGGGGAAATTCAATGGCTTTAAATTTAGCCAATGAAATAATTGATGCTTCCAATGGAACAGGTGGAGCAGTTAAAAAGAGAGAAGACACACATAGAATGGCTGAAGCTAATAAGGCTTTTGCACATTATCGTTGGTAGAAAGGAAGAAATAGTTTATGGCTCGTGAAACATCATTATTGATGACAAGAAACTTTGGAATTATGGCACATATCGATGCAGGTAAAACTACTTGTACTGAACGTGTATTATTCCATACAAAGAAAATCCATAAAATTGGTGAAACTCACGATGGTGAATCCCAAATGGACTGGATGGAGCAAGAACAAGAAAGAGGTATTACTATTACAAGTGCAGCAACAACTGCTTATTGGAAAAAATATCGTCTTAATATAATTGATACTCCAGGACACGTAGATTTCACTGTTGAAGTTAGTCGTAGTTTAAGGGTTTTAGATGGGGCTGTTGCCTTACTAGATGCTCAAGCAGGAGTTGAACCTCAAACTGAAACTGTTTGGAGACAAGCAACTGAGTTTATGGTTCCAAGACTAATATTTGCTAATAAAATGGATAAGATGGGGGCAGATTTTAATTATAGTTTAAAATCAATTGATCAAAGATTAGGGGTAAATGCTAAACCTATTGAATGGCCAATTGGTTCCGAATCAGAATTCAGAGGTGTAATTGATCTTGTTACAATGAAAGCCTATGAATATGATGGAAAGCAAGAAGAAGAAGCTAAAGAAATCGAAATTCCTGCTGACTTAGTTGATATTGCTAATGAAAAGCGAGAAGAGTTGATTGAAGCAGTTGCTGAATTTGATGATGATATGATGATGACTTACCTTGATGGTGGAGAAATCACCGTTGAAATGATTAAAAAAGCAATTCGTAAAGGAACTCTTGAAGTTAAATTCTTCCCAGTATTATGTGGAACCGCTTTAGGAAATATGGGAATTAAATTATTACTTGATGCTGTTATTGATTACTTACCATCTCCACTTGATATACCTTCTATTAAAGGTGTAGATTTAAATGGAAATGAAGCAGTTAGACACCCAAGTGATGATGAACCATTTAGTGCTTTAGCCTTCAAAGTTATGACAGACCCATTTGTTGGAAGATTAACTTTCTTTAGAGTTTACTCAGGACACTTAGCAAGTGGTTCATATGTTTTAAACTCAACTAAGGATAGCAAAGAAAGAATTGGACGTATTCTTCAAATGCATGCTAACCATAGAACTGAAATATCTGATGTTTATACAGGTGATATTGCAGCTGCTGTTGGATTAAAGAATACAACAACTGGTGATACCTTATGTGATGAAAAGAAACCAGTAATTCTAGAACAAATGGAATTCCCTGAACCAGTTATAGAACTTGCTGTTGAACCAAAATCAAAGGCAGACCAAGAAAAAATGGGAATTGCTTTACAAAAACTTGCTGAAGAAGATCCAACATTCAAAGTTCATACAAACCAAGAAACAGGTCAAACTGTTATTGCTGGTATGGGTGAATTACACTTAGACGTGTTAGTTGATAGAATGAAGAGAGAATTCTCAGTTGAGGCTAATATTGGTAAGCCACAAGTTGCTTATCGTGAAACAATTAAACAATCTGGTGAATGTGAAGGTAAATACATTAAACAATCAGGTGGTCGTGGACAATATGGACATGTTTGGATTCGTTTTGAACCAAATCCAGACAAAGGTTATGAGTTCGTTGATGAGATTGTTGGAGGTGTTGTACCAAGAGAATACATTCCAGTTGTTGATAAAGGTTTACAAGAAGCACTTCAATCAGGAGTTCTTGCAGGATATCCGATGATTGATGTGAAAGCAACTCTATTTGATGGTTCTTACCATGAAGTTGACTCTAACGAAATGGCTTTCAAAATTGCTGCTAGCTTTGCTTTAAAAGAAGCTAAGAATAAATGTAAACCAGTTCTTCTAGAACCTATTATGAAAGTTGATGTTACAGTACCAGATGAATATTTTGGAAATGTAATGGGAGACCTTACTAGTAGAAGAGGAAGACCACTTGGCCAAGAAAATGTTGGTAATGCAATTAAACTAAGTGCAATGGTACCACTTTCTGAAATGTTTGGATATGCAACAAGTCTAAGATCAAACACTCAAGGTCGTGGAAACTTCGTTATGCAATTTGACCATTATGAAGAAGTACCAACTAACATTGCTGCTGAGATAATTAAAAAAAGTGGAAACTAATTAAAACCACGTAAAAAAATAGTAAAATTTATAAAAAATTTGCAATATATTAAAAAAAATATTAAAAAAGTGTTGTATTTTATTTAAAACTTAGGTAAAATATAATAGTATTATGAAAGAGGAGGAAATTTAATATGGCAAAAGAAAAATTTAACCGTAGTAAACCACATGTTAATGTTGGAACAATTGGACACGTTGACCATGGTAAAACTACATTAACTGCTGCTATTACTAAAGTTTTAGCAGAAGAATTTGGTGGAGAAGCTGTTGATTATGCTAATATCGACAAGGCTCCAGAAGAAAGAGCAAGAGGAATTACAATCAATACTGCACACGTTGAGTATGAAACTGCAAAACGTCACTATGCTCACGTAGACTGTCCAGGACATGCTGATTATGTTAAAAACATGATTACAGGTGCTGCTCAAATGGATGGTGCAATCTTAGTTATTGCTGCAACTGATGGACCAATGGCTCAAACTCGTGAACATATCTTACTTGCACGTCAAGTTGGTGTACCAAAAATGGTAGTATTCATGAACAAGTGTGATATGGTTGACGATGAAGAATTACTAGAATTAGTAGAAATGGAAATTCGTGATTTATTAAATGAATACGAATTTGATGGAGACAATACTCCAATCATCCGTGGTTCTGCATTAAAGGCTCTTGAAGGAGATCCTAAGTATGTTGAATCAATTAAAGAATTAATGAACGCTGTTGATGAATGGATCCCAACTCCAGAACGTGATACAGACAAACCATTCTTAATGAGTATTGAAGATGTATTCACAATCACTGGACGTGGAACTGTTGTTACAGGACGTGTTGAAAGAGGTCGTCTAAACTTAAATGACGAAGTTGAAATCGTTGGTATCAAACCTACTCAAAAGACTGTTGTTACAGGAATTGAGATGTTTAGAAAACAATTAGACTATGCTGAAGCAGGAGACAATGCCGGAGTATTACTTCGTGGTATTGCAAGAGAAGCAGTTGAACGTGGACAAGTTTTAGCTAAACCAGGTTCAGTTACACCTCATACTAAGTTTGAAGCAGAAGTTTATGTTCTTACTAAAGAAGAAGGAGGACGTCATACTGCATTCTTTGCAAACTATCGTCCACAATTCTATTTCCGTACAACTGATGTAACTGGTGTTATTGAGTTACCTCAAGGTACAGAAATGGTTATGCCAGGTGATAATGTAACTATTACAGTTGAATTAATTCACCCAATCGCTCTTGAACAAGGTACTAAATTCTCTATCCGTGAAGGTGGAAGAACTGTTGGTGCTGGTTCAGTAAGTAAGATTGATAAATAGTTTGAAATTAAGTCAAGTTTAATCTTGGCTTTTTCTTTACGTCAAGTTTGAATAAATTATCTATAAAAACTTGCAAAATAAAGAAAAAGATGTTAAAGTTTAATTAAGGAAGGTGAAATAATGAATAATTTTAATTTAGCAGAAGAGATGGTAATTGCTAATATGATTAATGGATTAAATAGTCCTATAATAAGAGGAGAATTAAGCGATAATCAAGTAGTGGAAATTAGACGGACAATATGTAAACACATTTATGAAAGTAATCTCAAGATGAAATCTCCTATTAGTAACAATATAGCGGCCACTCCAACTACTGAAGATAGAAGAAAACTAACTCCAGCAGATGAGGCAGCAGCAAGACTTTGGGGCGAAGAACCAGATAATTCATATACGCCACATTTATAACGTGTAAATGATGTGTAAATAGACACTATTTAACTAGTGTCTTTTAAATTTCAGAAATTTCGGATGAAAAAAATTTTTTCAATTTTTACTTGATACAAAAATTTAATTTTGTGACAGAGATATATCTTTTTTAGAGTAAATTTCTCATTTTGTTCCCTAATAGCAGAGCAATTTTTCAATTTTCCCCCATAGTAACACCCAATTTGTTGATTTACTAAAGTTGACATATTTTGGAATGCGTGTTATAGTGGTAATCGTTAACCGGTTAACGCCAAATTTTAGAGAAAGGAGAATTATGTTAGATAAAGATTTTATTGTGCCAATTATAACAAGACGCAACTTTAGCCGAGTTATATGTAACAAGGATAATTTAGAACTTATGATGCTTATAGTTTCTAAATTTACTAGTTTAGATTATGATAAGGTTAAAGAAATGCTTGAATATTATAAGCATGAAAAAGGATATCTTGATATCAAAGATTATATTGATGATAAAATAACTATTATTACTTATGATAGTAATCGTTTAAAAATTCAATTTTATCCATGGTTATTTACATCTCTTAAATATATTTTAAAAGAGCAGCTAAATGTTTATAGTGATTATTACTTTAGAAATGTAGACATTAATGCTAGTATAAATTTAAATTTTGATCCTTTTTATGTCAATGACAAAAGAAAGAAAGCAATTGATGCAGTAGGAATTAGTATGGAAATAGAAGATTATAAATTAGAGAATGTTGCTCCTTATAATATATTTATAAATTTCATTGAGTGCTATAGGCTATGGATTACTAAAGAATATTTAAGTAATAAATATAATTGGCGTGAAAAAGAATTAATAATTTTAATTGCAATGCTAACAACAAATAGTTTTAAAGAATTTAAAGAATGTTTAAATGATATTTACTTAGATTCTTCAATAAAAGAAAAAATAATAAACTATATTGTTGAAATTAATAAAGATAAGGATAATCTAGAAAAATATTCTAAAGAATGTAAAGAAGATTTAGATTATGAACATCTTATTAATTTATGTCGAGATAATCAAGAAGAAGAATTAGATAGAATTACTCATGAAGAGAGAACTAAACGAATGCCTTCTGAAGTTCCAAATGGGACAGATTATTATACAGGGAATTTTAAATTAGTAGAGAGAGAAGAAAAATAAAAAGTGGCTTAAATGCTATAAATTAGATCTCTTGCATATTCAAAAAATATGTGCTATAATTTTTGTATAAAGTAAGAAGGTTTGATGATATGAAAATAAAAAATTTAATTTTAATTAGTTTAATCTTATTTCTTGTTGTTCCCTTTAATGCTAATGCAAGAACACTTAGAGACTTTAGAAATGAACTTGCATCTTTAGAAAAGAAAAAAGCCGATCAAGATGCTGGCAAGGCTTTAAAACAACAAGAAATAAATGATGTAAATCATAAGATTGAAGAAACTACAAATACTATCAAAGAACATGAGGCAACAATTGCTAATTTAACCAAAGAAATAGAAATTCTAAATGACCAAGCTAAAGAAAGAGAACTTGAAATTAAAGAAGTTTTACATTTCTTACAAATAGCCGATGGAGAAAATGCTTATTTAGAGTATATCTTTGGTGCTAAAGATATAACTGATTTTATTTATCGTAGTGCAGTTAGTGGTCAATTAGTATCTTATAACGACAAACTAATTGATGAATACAATGCAACTATCAAGAAAAACGAACAAAAACAAAAAGATTTAAAAGCTGAGATGGTTAGTCTTGATAAAAAACAACAAGAACTTGAAGTAAGTTTAACCTCACTTGGAAAAGAATTAAATTCGATGTTAGATGTTTCAATGACTATTGATGAAGAGATAGCAGCAGCTAAAAAGAATATTAAAATGTATGAAGATTTAGGCTGTAAAGATGATGAAGATATAAATACTTGTACAAGTAAAGTCCCATACTCTGGAAACTTTGTAAGACCTCTTACGAGTGGAAGAATTACAAGTGTCTATGGTTGGCGTTGTTATACCAGAAATAATGGCCAATATTACTGTGGATATCATAATGGCATAGATCTTGCAGGAGGAAACACCAATGTTTATGCTGCAGCTCCTGGTACTGTTGGGGCTATCCATTGGCAACAAAGTTGCGGTGGTAATATGATTTTCATCCATCACAATGTAGGAGGAAATTACTATACAACAGCCTATTTCCATACTAAAAATATTCGAGTTAAAGTAGGAGACTATGTTGATCAAAATACCATAATAGCAACGATGGGTGGAGATTCCTCTACTTGGTGGTATGATAAATGTACAACTGGCCAACACTTACACTTCGCGGTTGCAAGAGGTTTATATATGAAAGATTATACAAGTTTCTCAACCTATGAGTCCCGAAACATCAATCCAACCTCAGTTGTAAATTTCCCTTCCCCTGGTGTATGGTTTGCTAATCGAGTTCAAAGATATTAAAATAAAAAGTGTCGTTTTTTCGACATTTTTTTACAAACAAAGTATATATAATTTATTCGTGATTAATATGAAAGTTAAAATATTTGATGAAGAACATGAAAGTGATTTAGAAAAAAGTATCAATGACTTTTTAGCTAAAGAAGAGGTTGATGTAATTGATATTAAATTGCAAACAGCAATTGCTGTATCCGGAGAAGAACAAATTTATTGCTTTACAGCTATGATTATTTATACTTAAAGCATGTACATATTGTCATTATCATCATTCATAGAATTACTTTTTAAAAAAGTTGGATTACCTCCTTCTAAGCGGTTTACTTTATTTTCTAACATCCTAACTTGTCTTTCTAATCTATTAAGACGATTGTTAAGTCTTTCAAACATTATTTCATTATAATTATTACCACCATATCCAAAGTTTTGATTTCCGTTATTAGGTGTAAAATCTCCATAATATGGCATTTGATTATTCATAAAAATTCACCTCTAAATTATTATATGTACTTTTTTAAATTTTGTTTTTAATGTATAATAGAAATGTAGGTGAATTAATGTGAGACAAAGAAATGTTAAAAATAAAAAAGAAATAATTGAAAACTCCAAATACTTTATAGATAATCCTAATGATTATAAAGGAGTTTGGAAATATTTATTTCAAAATGATAATCCTATTCATATAGAAATTGGAATGGGGAAAGGGCAATTTATAATTGAAAATGCCCTTAAATATAAAGATATTAATTTTATAGGAATAGAAAAGTTTGATAGTATTTTAGCACTTGCTTTAAAAAAAGTTCCTGATAATTTAGAAAATTTAAAGATGATTAGACTAGATGCTATTAATATTGAAGATGTATTTGAAAAAGAAATTACAACAATTTATTTAAACTTCTCTGATCCTTGGCCTAAGGCTAGACATGAAAAAAGAAGATTAACAAGTCCTAATTTCTTAGAAAAGTATGAAAAAATCTTTGCATGTAATAACCATATCATTATGAAAACAGATAATAAAGACTTATTTGCTTATAGTATTAAGTCTTTAAATAACTATGGTTACATGATTCAAGATATAACTTTTGACCTTGAAGCAAGGGGAGACTCTGATAATATCAAGAGTGAATATGAAGAGAAATTTACAAAACTTAACAATCCTATTTATAAAATTGAGGTAAATAAGCAGAAAAATTAAAAAAGGGGTATATATTTATTAAAAAATTTGGTATAATGAAAAAAGAGTAGGTGGAATATGAAAAAATTTATATGTCTCACTCTAATAGTTTTACTTCTTGGAGGTTGTAGTATTGAAAGAGTAGAAGTAAATAGTTTTGAAAGTATTATCAATACTATTTTATATAAAGATACTAAGTTAGCAAATGCCTCATTTGATGGTTATAAATTTTATTTACCTAGAGGAACTACAGTAACTGAGAAAAAACAAACTAATCTTGAGATTAAAGATGCAAAAAATTATTATTATTTATATGTAGATGCAATTTCTTATTATTATAAAACAAAAGGAAGCCATAAAGTTGATAACAATATCTTTTATTCTAAAGATTTAAGTAATGGTTCGAATTTTGGTTATATAGATATTTCTAAAGTAAATGATAAATATTTTATTGAAGTAATGTATAACTATGCGAAAATTGAGGCTTATGTAACGGAGGATACTTTGTATGATGCTTTCTTGAATGTTTGTTATATTTTATCAACGATTGATTTTAATGAAAGTGTTATTAATTATCGATTAAGTAATAAAGAACTTGAGACAACAACTGAGGAATTTAATATATTTAAGTCAAAGAAAGATGATGATAACTTCTTACAATATATTGAGGAATTTGATAAATATAATAGTGATACAGAAGATGTTAATACGGGACAAGATCAGGATAGTTTAGAAACTGATAAAACAAATGAATAAGGAAGGTGATTAAAATGGGATTTGTAGATAAATTAAAAAATATTTTCTTTGAAGAAGAAGAGGAAGAAGAAGAGATTGAAGACACAAGACCTTTAAAGAAGATGCGTGAAAAAGAGAAAGTGAAATCTAAAGATATAGATAAAGCCTTTGACGAAGAGATTGAGACGCCTAAGGAAATAATTGCTAAGAAAGTTGAACTTCCTAAAAGGAGAAGAGAAGTAGTCGAAGAAGAACCTAACAACAAAATTTCAGAGATTAACTTTGAAATTCCTTCAAGACAAACTAAAGAATCTCCTAAAGAGTATGTAGAGATACCAAGAGAAACTCCAAAGGAGTCTCCTAAAGAGCAATCTAAAATTAATAGCATGATCTTTGATGATGAGGATTTTCTATTAAGTGATATAAAGCCTAAGGAAGAGTCGAAGCCTGAAAAGAATTATCGGGTAAATAAGACTTATCCTGAAAAGGAAGTTAGAGAAAGGGAAACGCCAACTTATGAATATAAACGTCAAGAAGAGAAGCCTAAAGGATTTACTCCATCTCCAATTATTTCTCCAATTTATGGAATTTTAGATAAGAACTATAAAAAAGAGGAAGTTAAGGAAAATAAAGAAATTAGAATTACAAGTAGGGTAAGCAAAGTTGATTTAGATTCAGTTCGAAATAAAGCCTTTGGAGATTTAGAAAATGACTTATTTCCGGGAAGTTTGGATGATGACGATGTAAGGCCAGAGATACCAAGTCAAGATATTAAAAAAATCAAAGAAGATATGGAAGATGATGGTAAGCCGGTTGTTGATAAAGTGACTTTAGGTGAGGCTGATGAATACTACAGTGATTTAGGACTTGCTTATAACACAGACTATAAAGATATTTCGAAAGAAATAAATGATGGTAAAGTAAAGACTAGAAGAAAAGATGAAGGGGAGAAACTAGAAGATAATTTATTTGACTTAATCGAAGATAGATATGATAAGGAGGATTAATAAATGGAATTTTTATTACTTTTACTAGCGGTTTTTGGAATAATTTTGCTAATTACTTTAATAATATTATGTGTAAGGTTAAACTTTACACTTTCAAGAGTTAATTTATTACTCGATGATGTAAATGAAAAAATGGAAGTTGTTGACCAAGTATTCGCGGTTATTTCTAAAGTTACAAATTCAATAAACTCTATGAATGACAGAATAGTTGGGATGATAACTTCGGTAGTTACTAGTCTAGTTACAAAATTTAAAAGAAAGAAAGAAGAAGAGGAGGAATTTTAAATGGGAAAGAAAAGTTTTGGTAATTTAGCATTAGGAGTTGCAATTGGAGCAAGTTTGGGAATCTTATTTGCACCTAAAAAAGGAAGTGAAACAAGGAGGGCTTTAAAGGATAAGATGTTAGATTTAACATCAAAGGCTAAAGAATTAAGTATTTCTGATGTTTCTGATATGGTTCAAGATAAGATTACGGAAATCAGACACGATTTAAATGACTTAGATAAGGAGAAAGTTCTAAAGGTTGCAAGAGAAAAGTCTGATGCAATTAAGAAAAAATGTGAAGATTTAGTTAAACTTGCAATTGATAAAGGAACTCCAGTTCTAAAAGATGCAGCTGAAGAAGTTCGGGATAAGACAATTGAAGTCATGAAAGATATGATTGCAAAACTTGAAAACGCCGGTCCTGGACCAAAGCCTGAACCTAAAAAAGCAAAATAGTTGGCTATATGCCAATTTTTTTCTTTACACAAAAATGTCTAGTCTCTTCCAATTTCTTAAAACTTGGTATATAATTGAATTATAGTAAAGTAGAGGGTAAGGATAATATGGATGAGGAGAATAGTTTAATTACTTTAATGAGTGAAATATTTGATATCATTAAAACAGATTATTTAAAATATTTATCTAAAGAAAAAAGAGACTTTTTAGAAAGTCTTAACTATAAAGACCTTTTTACAATTAAAAATGACATTATCTATTATAAAAAAGATGGTTTATCTTATCCCTTAAAAAAAGAAGATTTAACAATTGAAGTCTTAATATTTATGTGTCTTTCCGTTTTATGTGGAAATCTTACCCCTTTTAAAATATGCTTAATTGCATCTGAAATAAAGACCTTAATTGAAAAAAATAACTTAGAAGGAAATAGAAACTTAGACTTTAAATTAATTGAAGTAGTAAAAGAAAAAATTTTAAATGATTTACCTTATAATATAATCTTTTTAGATACTGATATTGATATATTTAATTATTTAGCAACTGAAAAAGGAATTAGAACAGCCAAGATTTATTATTTATTAAAACATGATTTTAATATTCATTTTCTAAAAGATGACTTTAATCCCTTAGAATATTTCTTAAACTATCAAGATTTAGAATATGAATCAAGTTATGATATAGTCTATAACTTTATTGAAAATTTGGTAATTTATAAATAAAATAAAACTTAAACTCATAGTATTAATTGGTGATACTATTGAAAATAAATGAAAATACAAAAAAGTTGATAATTGCTTTAATTATTCCTTTAGGAGTTGGGTTCTTATCATTCTTATTGACAAGGAATGGAATAGCAAATTACTCTGAAAATCTAATTAAGCCATCATTTGCTCCACCTAGTTTTCTTTTTGGAATCGTTTGGACAATTCTTTATGTCTTAATGGGAATATCAAGTTACATAATAAGTCAAGATATGTCAAGTCATAGAGACACTTGCTTATTAATCTATGGACTTAATTTAGTTTTAAACTTCTTATGGCCAATTATCTTCTTTAACTTTGAAGCGAGACTCTTTGCTTTTATCTTTATTATCTTTTTAGATTTAGTTGTAATTTACATGATAATATGTTTTCATGGAATATCGAAAAAAGCAGCATACTTACAAATACCATATCTTATATGGCTAATATTTGCAACGATTTTAAACTTTAGTGTTTATTTTTTAAATCGATAATTGTATAATATTAGGTAGGTGGGGCCTATGAATATAATTTTTCATATTGATGTTAATAACGCATTCCTCTCTTGGAGTGCTGTTTATCTTTTAAAAAATGGATACGTTGAGGATATCAGGAATATTCCAAGTGTAATAGCAGGAGACGAAACTAAGAGACATGGAATTGTTTTAGCTAAAAGTGAAGTTGCTAAAAAGTATGGAATTAAAACCGCGGAGACTTTACATAATGCCAGGACTAAATGCAAAGACTTACAAATATTTCCACCTAATTTTAAATTTTATAAAGAAATGTCTGATAAATTATATAATTACTATTTAACTTTTACTCCTGATGTTGAAAGATTTTCAATCGATGAATGTTTTCTTGATTTATCAAATACTACTCTTTTATATGATGATGTCTTAGAACTTGCTTATAAAATGAAAAATGAAATAAAAGAAAACTTTGGTTTTACTGTTAATATTGGAATTGGTAATAATAAACTATGTGCTAAGATGGCTGGGGATTTTTCCAAACCTGATAAAGTTCATACTTTATTTTCTAATGAAATTAAGACCAAACTTTGGCCTTTGCCAATTGAAGACTTGTTATTTATTGGTAAAAGTAGCAGTCAAGAATTAAGAAAGTTAAATATAGAAACAATTGGAGATCTTGCTAAGGCTAATCCTGATTTACTTTATAAGCACTTTAAAAATCGTAGTACTTTTATGATTGAATATGCTAGTGGAATAGATGATTCTAAAGTAATTAGTAAAAATGGTAAGAATAAATGTATTAGTTTTTCCGAAACTTTAGAGTTTGATACGAAAGATAAAGAATTCTTGAAACAAAAACTCATGGTTATGTGTGAAAAAATTGGACTTAAATTAAGACGTGATAAACTTTATGCCAGAACCATTGCTATAACCATAAAAACTAATTATTTTAAAGATTATTCGCATCAAAAAAAGTTGGTAAATGAAACAAATAATACGATGGAACTATATAAAAATGTTCTTGATATCTTAGATATAACCTTATCTGATAACTTAATTAGAAATATAGGAGTGAGAGTTTCAGATTTAGTTAAGACTAAGAATAGTCAAATCTCTTTATTTGATAAAATCTCTTCTCAAGAAGATGATAAAATTCAAGAAGTATTAGATGATATTAATGTAAAATACAATGATTTAAAGATAATGCCTGCTGTATTTTATCAAAAAGATAAAAAATAGATTTGATTTTTAGTATCAAATTAGAATTATTTTGATAAAAGGTGAAGAAACTTCACCTTTTTATATGCCTTAAACCCTTGTAAAATAAGGAAAGTAAAAAGTTCATAAAAACGCGTCAAATTGAAAAATTTCCGTATATATTATATATGAAGGGGATAAATAGATATTTTATATTATTTAGACCCTTAAATGAATAAAGGATTTTTAAAAAAAATATACAAGGAGGTAAAAAATTATGGTAGAATTAAAAGAAAAAACTACTAAAAAGAAATTTAATAAATTTCCGCTTATGAAAGATACTAGCTTTAAGGCATTATTTGCAAATGAGAAAGAATTAGTACCTTTAACATTATTTCTATCAATTATTTTGGATATTGACTATGATAAACTTTTAGGTAATATTGAACTTGATAAAACTAAATATTCTAAAAGTGAACCAGACAAAAAAGCGGATGAAAGAGATGTTGTTGTAATAGTTAACTATCCTAAACCATTTAAAGTAATGATTGAAATTAATTTTTTAACCCTTGGTTTAATAAGAAAAAACATTATTTACATAAAGATATAACAATGACCATTAAAATTACTAGAGATATCTTTTATAAAGATGGAACAAATTATTATGGCTTAAATAAGGGCGAAGATTATAATGATTTATTACCTATAATACTAATAGAATTATCACCATTTTTCATTAATCCTAATGAAGATAGGATTGTTGAAGAATTTGACCTTCGCGACAGATATGGCTTTAAATTATTTGGTAATATTAAAGATACCAATGTTAATAAAAATTTTAGTTTAAGAAACATTAATGTTGCATGGGTATCTAATATGTGGTATAATGGTAATATAAATGAAGAAGAGTTATCGGATTATGAAAAGAAAATAATGCCAATGATAGCATTACTTACTGCATCTAATATGAAAGATGTTGATAAATGTCTAAAACATATTAACACTTCTTCAAAAATTAAAAAAATTATAAGAAAGGGAATTAAAAATATGGATGAGAATAATTATAAGTTTGGAATACCTTATGATCCAGTTGAAGATTGGAGAAAAATTTTTCGAGGAGCTTTGAAGATTCGCCAAGAGGAATTAAGAGAGGAATTCGAAGAGAAATTAGAAGAGAAATTAGAAGATTCTAAACAAGAAAAGTTAGATATGATTGATAGTTTGTACAATCAAGGAATTTCATTAAATGTAATTGCTAAAGCTAGTAATCTAAGTGTTGCAGAAGTAGAAAAGATTGTTAATCAATCTAAATCTAAAAAACATTAAATAAGATAATTTCAAATATTAGAAAGTAAGAACGTTAAATAAAATGTTCTTCTTTTTTTGTAAATATATGTCAATTATATTTATTTTTAATCTATTTTAAGATATTATATGAATATGGAGGTTCGGGTTATGTATGCATTAATATTAAGAAGATTAAAATTAAATAATGAAAATTATTATCAAATGATTGATAAAGTTGAGGCTGAGGAAATAAGTAAACAAGTTATAAGAGTTACTAAGGGTTATCATAATTTTGAAGGGCAAGATATTGTATCTATTGATGATTCCGAAAGAGAAGTAGTTTACGCAGAAATAGATGATACATTTAATCAAATAATTGATGGGGAAGGAACAGCTTTTTTTAAGCATGATTCAGATGGTGAGGTTATTCCAATTGAAGATATTGTTGAAAGAAATAATATTATTCTTGCTTTTTATAATAAGTATAAAGATTTTCACTTAATACCAGATTATGATTTAGATGAAGAAATAACCAAATTAGAAGCCAATATGAAGAAAAGTGTCTTAGGTCAAGATGAAGTTATAAAAAAGATGATTTCAAAGATTTATAACAATCAAATGTATTTTAAGTCAGACTTAGATTACAATATTGTATGTCGGAATAAAAGTAACATTTTAGTAGTTGGAACAATTGGTTCAGGAAAAACAACAATTAAGGATGCAATGCTAGAAACTGATATGGCCTTACCAATTGTTGAAGTAGAGTTATCAGAAAACTATTTAGAAGTTGCTGGTACAATCGTTAATGCTTTAATAAGTGCTGCCAATGGTAATATGTATTTAGCTCAAAGAGGAATTGTTATCTTTGATGGAATAAATTATGGAACTTCAAAATTCTCAAAAGATGAAGATGGGGAATTAGAAGATAACTTAACTTTAAAAGCCCTTGAAAAAATAGTAAAATCTAAAAAAATTTATTTTCCAACTAAAGATGGTGATAGTGTCTTTGCTTTTGACTTTTCTTTAATAACCTTTGTTGCTATGGTTGATACTTATTATGAAGAAACCGGAGAAGTAGAAGAACCTTATTATGAAAAAATGCCAATTGAAGCCTATAATGATTTAGGTTTAACAGATACTCTTTTAATTGAAGGCTTTTCAAATGAAATAATCTATATGAATGAGATGACTAAAGAACTAGCTTTAAAAATTTTAAATGATAAAAATCTATCTCCATTATATCAATACAAAAAGTTAATGGAGGAAAATGGTAAAGTAGTTAAAGTTAGTAAAAATTTTGTTGATAAATTAATAGAATATGGACTTAACACTGATGAAGGCTTTGAAGGAATTAAAAGATTTTTTAGATATGCTGTTGAATGTAAAGATAGAAGTTCAAACCCAATTATTTTTAAAGTAAGTGATCTTAGTAACCTAAGGATTGGTTCTGCAGGCTTTGGAGAATATAGTGAGACGGCTGGTATTTTTCCTTTGAATGATACTCAAACTAAAAAAACTCTTAAAGATGATATATTAGATGTTAATGTTAAAAAGCGAACCATAAATGGGCTTCATGTTAGAGATGTTGTAAAAATAATTACCAAAGAATACAAAGGACAAGATGAACACGCATTTAGAATTGTAAATGCTTTCTATAATCATGTATTAAATCGTTATAAAGGCTTCAGTGAAGATGAATATAAGAAATTAAAACAAAATGTTTTCTTGATTGCTTCAACTGGTGTAGGTAAAACGGGAATATTTGAGTCCTTAGCTAAAATCTTTAACTTACCATATAAAAGAGATTCGATAAATTCTTATACTGCCAGCGGTTATGTTGGAAGAAGTGTCGATGATTTAATAACTGGTTTAATTGCATCGGCTCATGATGATGTGAGTAAAGCTCAATTTGGTATTTTATGCTTAGATGAATTTGATAAATTAGCAAGAGATAATGAAGAAAGAGGAGCAGGCTTTGGTAAAAAAGTTCAAGAAGAATTGCTAACTCTAATTGAAGGTGATGAACGAGATATTCAAGAAGATATATATGGTAATACCTTTAAATTTAATACAGAATATCTATTCATTGTCTTAACTGGTGCTTGTCAGGATATAGATAAAATTATTAAAGATAGAATAAAATCATCAAGAAGTCTAGGATTTTCAAGTGAAACAGAAACTAAAATCTCAAGAGAAGTAACAAGTGAAGACTTATTAAAATATGGCTTTGAACAACAATTACTAGCAAGAGTACCAAATATTATAAGACTAAATGATTTATCTAAAGATGTCTTATTAGAAATAATTAAAAGTGAAATGGGATATATCAGTTTAATAAGAAAATCTTATCAAATGTCCGGAGTTAGAATTAATTTAACTGAAAACTTCATGAACAACTTAGCAATAGCGTCTTTCAATGCTAAGATAGGGGCTCGTGGAATTAGACAAATATTCGAGGATAGAATTATTCCTCATATAGATGAAAGAGTAGTCGATGGTAATATTTTAGAAATTACTATAGGTGACAATGCCTTATTAGACCCAAATGATATAACTTATATTGAAAGAAGAGTTAAAAAGAAAGTAAAACGTCGTTAAAAAAATAAAAAATAGGTTAGAAAATCTATTTTTTTTTGCAAAAGTATGATAAAATAAATTTGTTAGAATAAAGGGTGATATAATGAATAAAAAAACTGTATTATTTTTAATAAACGGATTTGGAGTTGAAAAGAAAGAATCTTACTCTATATATGATGCTAGTATTATGCCTACATTTGATGAATTAACGAAGAGTCATATGTTTTCGACAATTGATTCTCATGTAAGTAATTATTTTGATGCTTATCGAAATATTAGTCTTGATGTAAATGAATTATATAATTATTCTATTATTGATAAAGATGTAATTAATAAAACTTTACCTAATAATCAAGTTTTACAAAAAGTAAAGACCGATTTAGATGCGAGAAAAAGTACTCTTCATATGTTCTGTTTAGTTGATACAAGTATGAAAATAGTTGAACATTTAAAAGAAACTTTAAAATATTTAAATTTTAATCAAGATAAAAAAATATTTTTACATTGTGTAATTTCCAGTCCTAATATTGAAGATTATAAAGGTTTAGCAGAAGTACTTAGTAAGATTAACATTGAGCTTGCTAACTATGCAACAATAGGCTTTGTCATGGGATTAGCAGCTATTGATAATACGGCAAAGGCAGTTGATTTAAATTTCTTCTTTAAGATGTTTATCTCGAAAGTAGGAGAGAAATGGCAATCATTTACGCAAAAGTTTGATGTTTTATATGCTACTCGTGCTCTTCCTAGAAATACAAAACCATTTATTGTTAATTCAAACTTTGACTTAGGAAAAGATGATATGTTCTTCTTCTTTAACTATGATAATATTAATTTAACTAATTTTATTGATTCCTTATCAGGAATTGCTTTTGGAACAGAAGTTAATAACTTTGCCTATTATTCTTTATTCTCTGTAACTAGTAACAAAGAAATACCATATATGTATAATCTAGAATCATCAAAATATTCTCTTGTATCTAATCTTGAAAGTATTGGAGCAACGGGAATCGTTTTGTGCCATAGTGACCAAATATCAATTATTAACTATTTTGCCAATGGTCTTAAAAATGAGGCTACTGAAACCTTAAAATTTGTTGATTTAGCCCCTTATGAGAATGATCCAAATAGTATTGTTTCAATTATTAATCAATTTAATAATGATTTAATTATAATAAATTATGATATAGATAACGTTGCAACAGTAGAAGAATTAAAAGCCAAATTAACGATGGTTGATAATGTCTTAAAAGCCGTTTATGATAATATAAATGGAAGTAAGTACACTTTAATAATTTCATCTTTATATGGAATGAATAAAGTTTTAAAGACAGAGAGAGGAACTAATGTTAATGTAATCTTCGCAGGACGAGTCCCATTTATCTATATAGATGATTTTATAACCGGTAAAAACTATTTAATTGAACCTGGTACTATCAATGACATACCTAAGTCAGTTTATAAAAATATAAAAAGAGATAGTAACTTTGATTCAATTGTTGAAAAGAAAAATGGTTTATATAAACTATTCTTTAAGTAGGTAGATATGTACAGTAGTATTCTTGAAAACTTAAAAAAAGTATTATCAGGAATTACTCCTATTATAATACTTGTTCTTATATTAAGCTTCTTTTTCAAAATAGATGCTAGTACGGTTATTAGATTTTTATCTAGTAGTCTTCTTGTTATTATTGGTTTAACTTTATTTACAACCGGTGCTGATATTTCTTTAAATACAATTGGAGAGAAAATAAGTAAAAGTTTAATCAAAAAGAAGAATTTAACTTTAATTTTAATTGCCTGTTTATTTTTAGGAACATTCATTACAATGTTAGAACCTGAGTTTTTAACAGTAAGTGATGAAGCCAATGGGATTCCTCTTCCGGTTTTACTATTTTCGGTTTCTTTAGGAATTGGAATATGTTTGATGTTTGCAATTTATCGAATGTTTAAGAAAATTGAATTTCGAGTTATTCTAATAATAGGTTATTTAATAGTATTTGTAACTTTAATGTTAGTTAATATGGATATTATTCCCTTTGCTTTTGACATGTCATCAGTTACAACTGGAGCCATCTCGGCACCTTTCATCTTAGCTCTTGGAGTAGGATTTTCATCAAGAATTAAAAAAAGAAAATCTGATGATAGTTCTGAGTTCGGAATTCTTTCGATTTGCTCGATTGGACCTATTTTAATGATTTTAATCTTAGGACTTTTATTTCATCCTAATATTGTTTATGACTCTGATCCTATTTTAAAAAAGTTAGATTTCTTAGAAACTTTATGGATGAATTTTTATCAAGTCTTCTTTTCCATGTCACCTTTAGTTATTATGTACTTTCTATTTAATCACTTTAAATCAAAAAAGAAAGATAGAGAACTTCGGGGAATAATAACGGGACTCTTGATGGTACTTTTTGGAATTACCTTATTCTTAACGGGAGGTGACGTTGGTTTCTTTAAAATAGGATTTATGTTAGGAAGTCACTTAGGTAATATTAATCATCTTCTAATCCTAGCAATTGGAGGAATATTCGGGTACTTTATTTCGAAGATTGAACCATCTTTAAAAGTTTTAATTAATTATGTAAATGAAGTAACAAATGGTTCTATTAAAGATAGATTCCTAGAAATTTGTTTATGTCTTGGAGTTTCGGTTTCTGTTATCATGTCTTTATTTAGAGTCTTAAATGGTTACTCTGTAATGGCTTTTCTAATTCCAACTTATTTTATTGCCGTCCTTTTAGCGTTCTTTACACCAAATAATTTTTTGGCTATCGCCTTTGACTCCGCGGGAGTTGTTGCTGGGAATATGACATCAAGTTTCTTACTTCCCATGCTAGTTGGAGTTGCCTCAACCGTTGGTCCAAATTACTTAAAAGAAGCCTTTGGAGTTTTATCTTTAGTTAGTATTATCCCGGTTATCATTATTGAAATAGTCGGCCTTATTTATAGTCAAGAAGAAAAGAAAATTGGTAATCTCAATTTAGATGATACCATTATAGAATATAGGTGATTAAATGATAAAATTATTAGTAATTATATTTAATGATGAAAAAAAATTAAAAACTTTATTTAGGAAACACAGATTAACCTATAATGCCATGACTTATGGACGAGGCACTGCTTCTTTAAGTTTGCTTCGTTATCTAGGACTTGATGAAGTTCGAAAAAGTATATATTTCTCTTTAATTCCCAGTAATCTTGAAGAAGTAATCTTTAAAGAATTAGGTACCAAATTAAAAATAAAAGAGGTAGGTAAAGGAATAGCCTTTTCAATATCTTTAAATAGTTCTAGTAAATTTATAAATGATAATATGAAAGTAAGTGATGAAAAAATGGAAGATAATAAAATGAATTATGAATTAGTTATAACAATTGTAAAAGAAGGTTACAGTGACCAAGTTATGCAAGCCGCGAAAAAAGCTGGAGCAACGGGAGGAACTCTTATATCCGGAAGAAGTCTTGGAAGTAGTAGGTCAATTTTCATGGATATCACGATTGAACCCGAAAAAGATATTGTTTTAAATATTGTCTCAAGAGATATTGCCAAAGAAGTAATGCAAACAATTACCAAAGAAGCGGGGATAAAAACTGATGCAAGAGGACTTTTAATTTCTTTACCTATTGATAATGTCTTAGGCCTTCAAGATGTCAAATAAAAGTGTAAAGTAGAAAAAAATTTTTTTAAATCAATTGCCAAAAGATTTAGAATATACTATAATATACTTGAGTCCATTGATAAGAAAATTAATTCAATTGTATTAACTCACCTATATATTATATAGGATACAAGAGAATAATTGGAGGTGATTAACTTATTGTTATGAAGTTAATTAAGGAGTAATGGATTAATATTACTAATATTAACTCTAATTATTAGGAAACTAGTAATTAATTCATAACATAAGATAATAAGGTGGCACATAGAAATATGTGTCTTTTCTTATAAAGGACTTGAATTATTTCTAATATTTTTGTATAATCTATTATGGTTAAATAATTAAGGAGTAGTTATGAGTAAAAAAAGAAGAAAAAGAAGAAAAATGATAATAAAACCTAAAATTCAAACAGGTTTTTGCATATTAAGTGCCATCTTTATTTTAGGATGCTGTATTTATTATGGAAATAGATTAATTAAATATTATAAAATATATAATCCAAAGTCTGAAAGTGGAGAAAAACTAATGACTTTAGCATCAACCATCAGTTCTAATAGCAATATAGTATATGAAGGAAGTGGATTATATCTTGAAAATGGCAACTATATCTATAAGGGTGAAAAAGTTGATAACTATGTTTTAGTTAATAATATGTTATTTAGAATAATTAAAATTAATTCTGATAAAACGATAGATATTGTTTTAGATGACTTTATAAATAAAATAGAATGGGATAAGGAATATAAGGATTATAGTAAATCCGAAATAAATAAATATTTAAATGATAAATTCTTAAATATCTTAGATAAAAACATATTAGAAAAAACAACAGTATGTAATCCGAAAGTTGATAAGTTAACAAATGTTGAATGTGGAGAATATACAAGTGATGACTATGTTAGATTATTAGGAATAACCGATATCTTAACAAGTAAAGTTGATAATAAAAGTTATTTAGTTAAAGATTCTGAGTATCTATGGCTTTATAATCAAACGGATTCTAAGGTATGGCATACAAGTGGCAATAGTTTAGCAAGTGATGATGCTACAAGCAGATATGGTATCAAACCAGTTATTACTTTAAAAAATAATGTTATCTTAATAAATGGGGATGGAACTGAAAATAATCCTTACCGAATTAGTCAAGAAGGAGAAGAAGTAAGTGTTGGTACTTATTTAGATATCAATGATGATATTTATATTGTCTATGAAGTAGGAGAAGATTATTATAAAGTTCAAAGTGATAAAGTCTTATATACAACAAGAATCTTTGATGAAAGTTCTAATGACTATAGTAAATCAAGTTTAAAATATTATTTAGAAGGTGAGTATTTAAAAGGAATAAGTTATCAAGATATGTTAAAGGAAGTAGACTTTAATGGAGTTCAATCTAAGGTTGGTATTTTAAGTAATGAAGACTTTAAGTTTAATAATGATTTAAAAAATTATTTTCTAAGTGATAAACTAGATAATAATATCTATCTTTACAATGGAAGTTTAACATCTTCAAGAGTTAATGTTAAAAGAAATGTTCGTCCATGTCTTGGAATTAGTAAAGATTTAAATATAATAAGTGGTAATGGTTCTAGTATGGCACCATTTATAGTGGAGGTTTAAAATGCGTAAGTCAACAATATTCTTTTTAGTCATAGATGTTTTAGCCATTTTCTGTTTTGTCCTTTTTTATGGACCATTTGATAGTTTTAGAAATACTTTAGTTAATACAGCCATGGTTACAAAATCTCATCAATATATAGCCTATACTTTCTTTAGTGAAAAAACAGTTCAACATATTCTAGATTTAAATAAATTTATCCCAGTTACGGATGATGTTGATTTAGATGATATTGTCATTGATACATCTGAAAAAGATACTTATGATAATGAATATGATGAAGCAATTCTAAAAAGAGATAAAGGTAATAATGATTATAAATATTTACAAATAAAAGTAGGAAAACATAAAGCCCATTTAGTAGCAATATATGATCCTTCAAAAGTAACTTTAATTAGTAGTAAAGCCTTTAATACAGGTTCAGGCCAAGAAACAGTTTTAAAGATGTGTGAGAGAGTTGGAGGACTTGTTTGTATAAATGGAGGAGGTTTTGCAGACCCAGATGGCTGGGGAAGTGATACTCCACTTGGATATGTTATTAAGGATGGAGAAGTTATTTGGTCTCCAGTTACTTCCAAAGAAAATATAATTGGTTTAACCGATGATAATAAGTTGTTATTAACAAAAGCAACCGGAAAAGAAGCGGTTGAAATGGGAATGCGAGATGGACTTCAATTTGGACCTTTCTTAATTGTAAATGGGGAAACTATAAAATATGAAAGTGCCGCCGGAGGTTATGATAGAGCAGCCCGTGTTGCCATTGCTCAAAGAAAAGATGGTGTAATTTTATTCTTAGTAACTGAGGGAACTCATGGAACTGGACCTACTTTAAAAGAGGTAGTTGATACTTTAGTTCTATATGGTGCTTATAATGCAGCTAACCTTGATGGAGGAACTTCTTCCCAAATGGTAGTAGATGGAAAACTTGTTAATAACCCCAAAAACGTCTTTGGTCAATCAGTTGCCGGAGGTCGTAGAGTTGTAACGGGATTTGGTTTAATAAAATAAAAAATGTCAATTAATCTGTCAAATTAAATAAAATTGCAAAATATAACTTGATTATTTTCCAAAATATGGTATTATGTATTTATAAAAGTAGAAAGGATGTGAACTTCTCATGATAAATAATAAAAATATAGCAAATGTATCAAATAACAAAGTTTTCAATCAGTTTACCATGGGGGGGGTCTATCAACTTTAATACAAATTAAAAATGCATTAGTCGACAAATTTAGACATAGAGAAGTAGTATATTTATACTATAGTTTTCTATGTCTTTTTCTAATTTCTCTCAAAATGACTTGAAAAGTCCAAGTATTTATCTTATAATATTATTAGAATAGTGAGACATAGTTTCAAATGAAAGGAGTAGTGAAATTAATATGTATTTAGAGAAGAAGAAAGGAAATAAAAAGATTATAATATCTAGTATTATAGTATTAATAGTTTTAATAGGAATAGTAGGAGTAACATTTGCTATATGGAGTTATTCTAAAGTTGGTTCTAATCAAGAACTAATATCGGGTAACATTTATATGAAGTATACAGAAACTAATCAAATAAATGCCCAAGGTATGATGCCTCTTGATATTAGTAAGTATTATAGTGAAGGTTATATTGTTAATCCTAATATGACTGAGAAAGAACTATCAATTTGTGAGAGTTTCTTTGAAGAGAACTTTAGTCAAATGTTTCAAAATGAAGAGACAACAAGAGCCTTTTGTGAGGGAACGGGAACTGCTTCTGGCTTGACTTTCCAAGGAGTCTTAGATGGAGGATATTTAAATGGCAATTTAGAAGAATTAGTTTATAAAAGTATAGTTTTGCATGAATTTAAAACAATGTATGACCTTTATAAAGTGAATCCAAGCATGACATCAGAACAACTATCAATTTGTGAGAGTTTCTTTGAAGAGAACTTTAGTCAAATGTTTCAAAATGAAGAGACAACAAGAGCCTTTTGTGAGGGAACGGGAACTGCTTCTGGCTTGACTTTCCAAGGAGTCTTAGATGGAGGATATTTAAATGGCAATTTAGGAGAATTTGTTTCCAAAAATATAATACAAAAAGAAACAATAGAATTACCAAAGGTACCATACTTTGAATTTAATATAGAAGGAACAAATGATTATACAAAAGATATATGGTATGAAATAGTGTTAAGTCATGGAGAAGAACCAGAAGATAGAGATACAAGAATAAAAGATAGTTTATTGAGGTTTAGATTAGTAGAAGTAATAGAAGGACAAGAAAAAGAAATATTTACAAATAGAAATTATGAAGATTTAAGTAAAGAAAAAATCTGGGTAGATACAGTAAGTGCTCAAACAGAAGAAGTAAAAAGAGTATATAGATTATATATGTGGATAGGAAATGAAACAACAATAGGAAATACAGATGGTGCGGATTATGATAATGAAACATGGAAGAGAGTTTTTGCAAGTATAAAAGTAAATGTTAATGGAGACTTTATTCCTAAGAAAATATTATATATTCCATATGTAAAAGACCCTGAAACTGTACCTCCTCAAAATGCTAGTTGTTTTATGACAGAAGAATTTGAACATAATGGAGATACAGAGATAATGATAACAGATTATGATACATCATGTGGAACCAAAGTAAATATACCAGAAGAAATAAATGGACATAAAGTAACAGTTATAGGGAGTTCCAATAAAAATTATAATGAGTATTATATTCAACCGATGGCATTTTCAGAAGATGAATGGTCAATGTCATTTAGTTATAAAGGCTTAACAAGTGTAGTAATACCAAATACTGTAAGGATAATAGGGGAAAGTGCTTTTCAATATAATAACTTAATCAAAGTCAAAATACCAGATAGTGTGGAATTGATAGGTATATCTGCTTTCAAAAGCAATCGCTTGGAAGATGTCACAATAGGAAGTGGAATTAAGTATATAGGAGAAGAGGCTTTTAATATTAATGGTGTAGATTTTGAAAATCAATATGGAACATTTAAAACATTAAAAGTAAAGAAGAGTTGTAATGAAATAAAGAATATACCAATATCTTTTGAATATCAAGAGACAGCCTATCCTTGGACAGATGTAACTCATAAAAATGGTTTAACAATATATGGTTATGAAAATAATGGATGGCAGATATGTGATAAGCAATTTATACGTTATGTACTAAATCAATAAATTAGAAATACAAGAATAACAATCTTGAATTTCTTTTTTCTTGACTTATCAATAAATATGTGATATAATCTATGCAATATCAAAAAAGGGGGATAAATTGATATGAAAGATAATTTAATACATGAACTTATGGGTAGAATATACGAAACAAGATTTAGTAAAGAATACAAAGAAGAATTAATGAAAGGTTCTTACTTTAAAAAAATGGATGAAGGGTTATTAGAAGAAATAGTTAATTTAGATGACTATGATTTTAATTATTACTTAAGTTTTTTATATAAGATATATTTAAAAAATAATAATATTAATTATTATCAAGATAAATTAATTAAGATAACTAAACTTTTAATACCTGAATTAGGAAGTATAAATGCTAATAATTTAGTAGATATACTTGCTAATACTAATTTAATTGATAATATAAATATTGTTAAATTTACAAGTATCTTTTTAAATATTAAAGAAACAGATAAACTTGATAAGATAGTTGATATTATTTATAATCAAGATATAAAAGATAGATGTTTTAATTTAATTTTTAATGCTATTATTAATAGTAAGAATGATCTTGAAATGGATTTTATTATTAATCTTATTAATAATAAAAGAATAGTAAATAATGAAGTAGAATTAAAGATATCTCTTGAATTTCTTAAACAAACTAAATTTAGAGATAAATTAGTTGCTTTTTATAAAATATTTATAATAGGTGATTTAAAAGATATTACTTTAACTTCAGTATATGGTATGACAATTAAAGAATCTATTTTAAAAACTACTAATAATTATCAATTAAAAACTCTTATTAAATTAAGTTCTGTTTTAAAACAATCAAGATTTAGAGATAGTATTATTAAGAAAA
>CANRHS010000003.1 GCA_947630495.1 uncultured Bacilli bacterium
GATATGAGTAAAGATGATTTAAAATGGGGTCGTTCTTATGTTCGTGAAGAGGAAGAAGAAAGACTTAAACAAACTGCAATTAATATAGCTAGGGAAGATGGCATGGAGCAAAAAGAGCAAGAAATAATAATGAGCATGTACGAAAAAGGCTATGAACTTTCTGAAATCTCTCGAATTTTAAATTTGGGTATTTCTAAAGTCGAACAAATAATTAAAGAAATGAATAACAATAAAGTTAAAAGAAAATAATCAATTAAGGAGTAAAAATGAGTAAAGATGATTTAAAATGGGGTCGTTCTTATGTTCGTGAAGAGGAAGAAGAAAGGCTTAGACAAACTGCAATTAATATAGCTAAAAAAAGGGGCCGTGAAGAGGGCAAGGAACTTGGGCTTGAACTTGGAATAGAACAAAAAGAGCATGAAATAATAATGAGTTTGTATGAAGAAGGATTTGACCCTACTTATATATCTAGGATAGTAAAAGTAGATATTTCTAAAGTAGAGCAAATAATTAGAGACTCAAATAACAACAAGATTAAAAGAAAGTAGAATAGATAATTAAAGAATTGGAAGGGAATATTTAATTATTATTTCCTTTTAATATTCAAAAATTCTGTCAAAATGAAGTGTCAAATAAATGTTTTTGAACTTGTAATATTAAAAAAAATTAGGTATAATATTAATGGAAAAAATATAGATGGAGTGATAAGAATGACATACGATGAAAATTCTATAAAAATATTAGAAGGCTTAGAAGCTGTAAGAAAGAGACCTGGTATGTATATTGGGTCAACTGATAAAAGAGGATTACATCATTTAATTTGGGAGATTGTTGATAACTCAATTGATGAAGTAATAAATGGATATGGTAATCATATAATAATTACTATTCATAAAGATAAAAGTGTTGAAATAGAAGACTTTGGAAGAGGGATACCGGTTGGAATGCATGCAAGTGGTATTTCAACACCAGAAGTAATCTATACGGTTTTACATGCCGGCGGTAAATTTGAGCAAGCTGGTTATAAAGTATCAGGTGGTTTGCATGGAGTTGGAGCTTCCGTTGTAAATGCTTTATCAAGTTGGATGGAAGTTACTATTAAAAAGGATAAGGGAGAATACTTTATTCGTTTTAAAGATGGAGGAAAAGTAGATGTATCTTTAAAGAAAATTGGAACCACGAATAGAACGGGTACTAAAGTTAGATTTTTACCAGATGCTAGTATTTTTTCAACGACTAATTTTTCATTTACAACTATATGTGAAAGAATGCAAGAATCAGCTTTCCTTTTAAAAGGTTTAACAATTGATGTTATTGATTTAGAAGATAATAGAGAAGCTCATTTCTGTTATCAAGATGGAGTTAAAGAGTTTGTTTCTTATTTAAATGAAGATAAAAATGCTTTGCATGATGTTGTTTATTTTGAAGGTGATAAAGATAAAATGCATATGCAGATTGCTTTTCAATATACAGACTCTTATAATGAAACAATTGAATCTTTTGTTAATAATGTTAAAACCGGAGATGGAGGAACGCATGAAGTTGGATTTAAGACAGCTTTAACCAAAGTATTCAATGATTATGCCAGAAATAATGGTTATTTAAAAGCGAAAGATAAAAACTTAGAAGGAAGCGATACCCGTGAGGGAATTACTGCAATTATTAGTTTACAAATTCCGGAAGCAATCCTTCAGTTCGAAGGCCAAACCAAAGGAAAACTAGGAACACCGGCCGCCCGTCCGGCGGTTGAAGCGTTAGTTACAGAAAAACTTCAATTCTTCTTAGAAGAAAATAAAAAAGTAGCAACTGAGATTATGGATAAAATGGTAAGAAGTAAAATTGCAAGAGAAGCCGCAAGGAAGGCCAGAGATGAAGCAAGAAGCGGAAAAAGTCGTGATAAGAAAGAAAAACTTTTAAGTGGAAAACTTGCACCGGCTGGTACTAAGAATCCTAAGAAAAATGAACTATATTTAGTTGAGGGTGATTCTGCCGGTGGAAGTGCTAAAAGTGGACGGGATAGAACTTTCCAAGCCATTTTACCTTTACGTGGAAAAGTTTTGAATACTGAAAAAACTAGGATGGAAGAATTATTTAAAAATGAAGAAATAAGTACAATTATTCATACAATTGGAGCAGGAGTTGGAGCTGAGTTTGAACCTGATGAATCAAATTATGATAAAATAATTATCATGACCGATGCTGATGATGATGGTGCCCATATCCAAATACTACTACTTACATTCTTCTATCGTTATATGCGAGGTTTAATTGAAGAGGGAAAACTATATATTGCTTTACCACCTTTATATAAAATAGATTATAATAAAAAAACATTCTATGCTTGGGATGATATGGAAAAAGATAATATCATGAATAAAGAAAAAGGAAAAGCCACGAATGTCCAAAGATACAAAGGATTAGGTGAAATGAACGCTGAACAATTATGGGAAACAACAATGAACCCAGATACAAGAAGTTTAATTAAAGTAACTATAACAGACGCCTTACTTGCTGAAAAAAGAGTAAGTGTTTTAATGGGCGATAAAGTTGAACCAAGAAAAGAGTGGATTGAAGAAAATATTGAATTTTCACTTGAAGATAATTACGTGATAGGGAAGTGATAATGATGGATAATGAACTAATTAAAAAAATATACGATAAAACCCTTGAAGATATCATGGAGGATAGATTTTCAAGATATGCTAAAGCGATAATTCAAGATAGAGCCATCCCGGATGTAAGAGATGGTTTGAAACCAGTTCAAAGAAGAATTTTATATGGTATGTATAATGACCATAATACTTATGATAAACCAACTAGAAAAAGTGCTAAAACGGTTGGTAGTATAATGGGTAACTTCCACCCTCATGGGGATTCGTCTATCTATGATGCGATGGTTAGAATGAGTCAATGGTGGAAACAAAATACCCCTTATATTGAAATGCAAGGTAACAATGGTAGTATGGATGGAGATTCAGCTGCTGCTATGCGTTACACGGAAGCAAGACTATCAAAAATAAGCAATGAACTTTTAAAAGATATTGAAAAAGATACCGTTACTTGGGCTCCTAACTTTGATGATACAATGATGGAACCAACTGTTTTACCGGCTAAGTTCCCGAATCTTTTAGTAAATGGTTCAACAGGAATTTCAGCCGGATATGCAACCAATATCCCTCCTCATAACTTAGGAGAAGTAATTGATGCAACTATCAAAAGAATTGATAATCCAAATTGCAGGGAAGAAACAATATTCGAGATTATCAAAGGACCAGATTTTCCAACGGGAGGAATTGCATCCGGTATTGTTGGAATTAGAGAAGCCCTTAAAACCGGACGTGGAAAGGTAGTTGTTCGAAGTAAAGTTGATTATGTTAAAGAAAAAGGCAAAGAACAATTAATTGTAAGAGAAATCCCCTTTGATGTTAATAAAGCAATGCTAGTTAAACGTATGAGTGAACTAGTTCTTGATAAAAAAATTGATGGAGTCATTGAAATTCGTGATGAATCAGATAGACATGACCCTGTTCGAATAGTTATTGATTTAAAGAAAGGTGCTAATAAAGATTTAGTCTTAAATTATTTCTATAAAAATAGTGATCTTCAAATAAACTATAACTACAACATGGTTGCAATTGTTGATAGGTGCCCAATGACTTTAGGAGTTGTAAGTATCTTGGACGCCTACATCAAACACTTTAAAGAAGTAATCACCAGAAGAACAAACTTTGATCTTGAAACAGCTAAAAAAAGAATGCATGTCGTTGAAGGTATGATAAAAGCAATTTCGATCCTTGATCAAGTAATTAAAACTATCAGGGCTTCAAAAAATAAAGCTGATGCTATTCTTAATTTACAAAAAGAATATGATTTTTCAGAAATTCAAGCTGATTATATAGTTACTTTACAATTATATCGTTTAACTAACTCCGATATTGAAGACTTTATCAATGAATATAATAACTTAAAGAAATTAATTGAAGAATTAGAAGCAATCTTAGGATCAGAAGATAAATTAAAGGATGTTATGAAACAAGAATTAAGAAATATTAAGAAAGAATATGCAACAGAGAGAAAAACCCAAATTGAAGATGAAGTTTTAGATATTACAATTGATGAAAAAGCCATGATTCCAAAAGAGGATGTTATTGTTTTAGTAACAAGAGATGGTTATATTAAGAGATGTAGTATGCGATCTTTCTCATCAACTGACTCAGAACCTACTTTAAAAGATAATGATTATCCAATTGGAATTTATGAGGCAAGTACACTTGATACAATTTTATTATTCACAAATCTTGGTAACTTCTTATATATTCCGGTTTATACAATTCCAGATATTAAATGGAAAGATTTAGGAAAACATGTAAGTAATTTAGTACCTCTTGCAAGTGGTGAAGAAATTATTTCAGCAATTAGAGTCGAGAAGTTTGAAAGTGATATTGATATTACTTTAGCATCTAAAAATGGTATGATAAAACGTACTAAATTAAATGAGTTTAAACTACTTCGTTATAATAAGGCAGTTAACTGTATGAAGTTAAAAGAGGATGATCGAATGATCGAGGCTTTTATTTCAAAAGCTAATAATATCTTTGTTGCAACAGAAAAAGGATATGGCCTTTGGTATGATATTACAGAGATACCAGTTGTTGGTCTTAGAACCAGTGGCGTTAAATCAATTAATTTAAAAGATGATTTAGTAGTATCTGTTAATAACTTTAATGAAATAGATTATATATCTTTAATTACAAACAAAAAAACTGGTAAACGGATCAGAATAAGTGAATTTGAAAAATCAACTCGTGCAAGACGTGGTTTAATGATAATTAAAGAAGTAAAGAGTAATCCTTATAAAGTTTTAAAAACATTTGCCGTAAGTAATAATACCCATTTAGTTTTAAGAAGTGACACAATCGACAAAATAAAAATAACTGAATTACCTATTCTTGATAGATATAGTGTAGGTTCAGTTATAAGCAAAAAACAAATAACGGATGTATCAGTTGATACTACTCTTCTTAAAAAAGAAGATGACATTGAGGTTATAATTTCAGATGCACCTGTTAAACCAAGACCATCTTTAAAAGAAATAGATGAGAAATTATTAACAATAGATGACTTTTTATAGAAACCAAATTAGGTTTCTTTTTCTATATAAAATCAGATATAATTATCACAAATTTTTATGGCTATCATGAATTTTTCAATTTTTTTCAGAAATTTAAAAATGAACCTTGTTTTTTTGTTATAGATATGTTATGTTAGTATCATGGATATATCTAATTCGTTAGGTGCTAATCCTTTATAGACAAATTATGAAACCATCTAGGAGTTGCAATCTAAAAATATTCTATAGAGGAGGTGATATCATAATGCAAAGAGAATTTTTTCCTTCGGCTTGTGATTTTACTACTTTTTGCGGTAGTATTCTCCTTGGTTTTTGCATCATAGGAAAAGCAAAAAAGGCACACTAACGATTGTCTACGTTGGTGTGCCTTCCCCTTTAGGGATTAGTACCTAACTCTTGACAATTAGGTATATCCTTTATTAATATATGAAGTAACTCTTCATGTATACATAATATCATAAATTTTTAGTTTTAACAAGTATTTTTCAGAAAAATGTTGATTTTAAATAGTTTATTCTATATAATATTAAGGTAGGTAGGTGATATAGATGAGTGCAATTTCTTATAATGATTTAGAAAAATTAGTTTTATCCTATGCTCCTTTTGATGTACCTAAGTTAAGGAAAGCTTATGAATATGCTAAAAAGCATCATCAAGACCAATTAAGAGCAAGTGGAGAACCTTATATAATTCATCCCATAAATGTTACATACTTTTTAGCATCCATGCATGCTGATATTGACACTTTATGTGCCGCGATGCTTCATGATGTTGTTGAAGATACAGAGTCAACCTTAGATGATGTTGCTAAAAAATTTAATCAAACTGTTCGTGATTTAGTTGATGGAGTTACGAAGATGACGAAGTTAGATTTAAACAATAAAAAAGAACTTTCAGCAATTAACTTAAGAAGAATAATTGTAAGTTTAGCAAGAGATCCAAGAATAATTATTATTAAACTAGCTGATAGACTACATAATATGCGAACGCTTGAATATAAAAGTCTAAAAAAGCAACAATCAAAAGCCCTTGAAACCTTAGAAATATATGTACCATTAGCCTACTATATAGGAGCTTCTAAAATAAAAGATGAATTAGAAAACATTGCTTTTCAATATTTAAAACCTAGTTTATATGGAGATATTAATAAAAAACGAGAAGATTTAAAGAAAGAAACAAAAGATATTTTAGAAGAAACGAAAAGAGAAGTTGAAGCAATATTTAAGAAAAATGGAGTTAAAGCTAAATTTGAAATAAGATATAAAGATAATTATAGTATTTATAAAAAAATGCTTACCAAAGTTAACTTTGAAATGATTCATGATTTAATGTGTATTAAAGTATTAGTAAAAAATGTTAAAGATTGTTATCTTGCTTTAATGTTAATTCATGAACATTTTACGCCAATTAATAGTAGATTTAAAGATTATATTGCAAAACCTAAAACCAATATGTATAGATCAATTCATACAACTGTATTTGGAAAAGATAATCATTTACTTCAGTTTCAAATAAGAACCTTTGATATGGAAAGAGTTGCTATATTTGGACTTACTTCTTATTGGTTTAAGTATAAAAATACAGCTCGTGATTTAATGAAAAAAGATTTAGAAGATAATTTTCAGTTCTTTAAATCTATTAAAGAATTAGATAGTACAATTCTTGATAATATCGAGTTTGTTTCAAGTATTAAAAAAGAATTATTTGGAAGTAATATCTATGTTTATACAACAAACGGAGAAGTAATCGAGCTTCCAAATGGAGCAACGGTTATTGACTTTGCTTATAAAATTCATACGGATGTTGGAAATTCGATGGTTGCAGCGATTGTTAATGATGAAGCAGTATCACTTGATTATGTCTTAGAAAATCAAGATCGAGTTAGAATAATAACTGATAGTACAGCTTATATTCCAAAAGAAGAATGGTTAGATAAAGTTGTAACGACAACAGCGAAAAATAAAATATTAGAATTTATCAAAGAAGATGAAAGTGTTGACAAATAAGAAAAATTAAGATAAGATATAAAAGTTTTTAAGGAGGACTTATGAATAATGATAAATTAACAGAACTTGCAGATTTAATGTTTCCTGATGTAACTAAAACAATTGAAGATTATGAAAAAATGTATCCTGAAAGGAATTTGCCAGAGGGGGCTATTGTTACAAGATTTGCACCTAGTCCTACGGGGTTCGTGCACATGGGAAGTTTACTTGGAGCCTTTCAAGCCTATAAAGTAGCTAAGGAAACAAATGGAGTATTCTATCTTCGAATTGAAGATACTGACCAAAAAAGAAGTGTTGAAAATGGAATTGTTGGTATTTTAAATGATTTAAAAAACTTTGATATTGTGCCAGACGAAGGAATGATTGATGAAGAACATAGTATTGGAAATTATGGACCTTATATTCAAAGTGAAAGAATGGAAATCTATCATACTTTCGCAAAAGACTTAGTTTTAAGAGGTCTTGCTTATCCTTGTTTTTGTAAACCAGAAGAATTAGAAGAAACAAGAGAGATTCAAGAATTAAATAAAGAAAGAATTGGTTACTATGGTTCATTTGCTAAATGTCGGACGATGGACATTGATGAAGCAATTACAAGAATTAAAAATGGGGAAGAGTTTACCGTAAGACTAAAATCTCCTGGTGACTTCAACAAAAAAATTGTTTTAAATGATTTAGCAAGAGGCGAAATTGAATTTCCAGAAAATGATTTAGATGTTATTTTAATAAAATCAACTGATAAACTTCCAACTTATCATTTTGCTCATTTAGTAGATGACCATTTAATGCGAACAACTCATATTATGAGAGGAGAAGAGTGGATAGCATCATTTCCGATTCATGATCAATTATTCTCAATCTTTGGCTTTGAAAAACCAAAATATGCCCATCTTGGCTTAGTTATGAAAATCGATGAAAATGGTGTAAGACGCAAGTTATCTAAAAGAAAAGACCCGGAAGCAAGTGTTGAATATTATCATAAAGAAGGAATACCAAAAGATGCAGTTAAACTTTATTTAATGACTATCGCAAACTCGAACTTTGAAGAGTGGTTGGATAATAATCCTGATGGTGATATCAATGATTTTAAATATGATTTTAAAAAGATAAGTGCCAGTGGAACTCTATTTGATACAGCCAAACTCTTTAACATATCTAAAAATTACTTTGGTAAAATGAAGGCCGAGGAAATATACGATAATCTTCTTGTTTGGACAGATGAATTTGATAAAGAGTTCCATGATATACTAGTTAAACATAAAGATTATGCTATTAAAGTATTCAATATTGAAAGAGAAGTTGAAAAGCCAAGAAAAGATTATGTAAGTTATTCAAGTATTAAAAACTTTGTTTTCTATATGTTTCCTGAATATTTTGAAAATCCTAACTATGAATTTAATAAAATAACAGATAAAGAAGAAATAGTAAATATCTTAAATACTTATTATGATAAATATTTAGATTTATCTGATAAAGATATTTGGTTTACTAAAGTAAAAGAGATGTGTGATAGTCTAGGGTATGCATCAAATATTAAAGAATATAAGAAGAATCCTGATGCTTATAAAGGAAATGTCTCAGATGTAACCGGAGTAATTAGAGTTAGTTTAACTAGTAAAACAAATACCCCTGACTTATATGAAATAATGAAGTTATTAGGTCTTGATGAAATAAAAGAAAGATTTACTAAATGTATTAATAATATAAAATAAAAAATAAAGCACACTCATTAAATGTGTGTTTTAGTGTTATATAGAAGGAGATAGATATGTTAGAATTAAATAAATTACTTTATGATGAATGTATAAAAAAAGAACTTAACTTTGATAAGATTAATGAACTAATAAGTAAAGGTGCCAATCCCCTTGGTTTCTGCAAAGAATATGAGGGAATTGTCTATGATGGAATAATCTATTCGTTAATAGATGATAATTATCAAAATCTATTTAAAATCACCAAATGTTTTTTAGAAAATGGTATGAAAATTGAAAACGCTAGTTTAGTTGAGAGCTATGGTGAAGAAGTTGTAAATCCTCTTTGGAGTTTAGCTTTTAAATGCGATAGAGATGGCTTAAAAACTCTTGAGTTATTATTAGATAACAATTTAGATATAGAATCAGTTAATATTTTAGTTGATCATATCTATACAGATTATATATTTTTAGAAGATGATTTTAAAGCAGTAAAAAATAATAAAGAATATTACCTTGATTTTAGTATTGCTATGAAGATGATTATGTTATGTGCATCTTATTATTATGTTATAGAAAATAGTAAATTTATTAGAGATATGGTTGAAATTGAAAATAATAACTATGATATTAGTAATTTTAAAAATTATGATGACTATTATGTAGATATCGAAGTTAAAGAGGCTAAGAATATTATTATAAGTTTTAAAAGTAAAAAGACTAATCAAGTTGTATGGAAAATAAAAGAAACAAAAAATTATATAAATGTAAGTGATTAATATAATCTTTTAACCTTAACAATTACTTTAGGTTTAGTATTTCTAAGATAAAACTCTATTTTTTCTTTTAAGTCGGATAAACTAATAACATTATTAATTACAATATTTTTGATATTATCACTTAAATTAGCATTCTTTAAGTAAAACTGTCTATATTTTAAAGGACTAATACCAATTATCTTAGTAAATACTTCAGAATAATATTCTAAACTAGTAAAACCAGATTCTAAAGCAACTTTTAAACAAGAATTATTAGGATTTATAATTAAGTCTAAAGAATTATAAATCCTCATTTTATTTAGATAATCTTTAATAGTTAAACCAATTTCTCTTTTAAATAATCTAATTAAATAAAACTTATTATAATTAAATAAATCTTCCAGATTATCAAGTTCAATTTTATTATATATGTTAGCATTTAAATACTTTAAGATGTTTATTATTAATAAATTAGAATACATAATATCACCTTTAATGAGGTATATTTTACTATAAATTAAGAAAAAAGTCAATTTTGTTTAAAAAAGTTAGATGATTTTATGATTTAATTATCTTGGAGGTTGAGATTATGAAATATGCCAAATGGGCAACAACTAAAGAAATACTTGATAATTTAACAGAGAATAAGTTAACAGCAAAGGAATTTAAAAATGGAATTCCAATCATCTATGATAAAGACAAAGTCTATGTTAATAGTAAGGATGGACACACACTTTTAATTGGAGGAATGGGAAGTGGTAAACATCAAGGTGTAATTTTACCATTTACAAGAGCAACAATTAAAGCTAATGAATCAATGTTTGTCATTGATAAACGTGGAGAAATTAAAGATAAGGTTGCTGATTCTTTAAAAGAATATGGATATAAGACTTTAGTTTTTAACTTTGAAAATCCTAAACTAAGTGCAAGTTATAATCCTTTATCATTACCATTTGAGTTCTACAAGAAAGAAGACTTTGATTTAGCTTATAAATTACTTGATAAAATAGGTTTCTATTTATTTAGTGATACTACTGAAACTGATCCTTATTGGACTAATACAACAATTGATTTCTTTAAAGGAATAGCTTTATATCTATTCAAAAATAATAAAGAGGAAGTTAATTTAAATGATATCTATTTAATGGCTAATAGTTTAACTGATAATAAAGAAAGTTTAGAATTAATGAATAGTTTAGAAAAAAATAATCCTATTTATATTTTACTTGCAGGAACCCTAAATGCACCTGTTGATACTAAGAATAGTATTATATCCGTTTTTAACTATAAAATTAAAGAATATGTATGTAGGGTAAGTTTATCTAAATTACTATCTAAAAGTGATTTTAACTTTAAAGAATTAGTAAAAGATAAATATGCTATCTTTATAAATGAAACCGATAGTTCTTATTCTAGTTCTTTAACAGCACTTTTATTAGATCAATTATATGAGGCTAAGAAATATTTAAATGATAAAACTATGTTTAACTTTATCTTAGATGATTTTGATGAACTATCTCCTATTTATGAATTTGCTAAAGTACTTAATTATTCAAGAAGTCTTGGTATTAGATTCTTATGTTCTATTAAAAGTTTTACTAATTTAAAAGAAGTATATGATAATATAAATCCAATTATCTTATGTTTTAGTAATTTAATTTATTTAAGAAGTAATGATATTTATACTTTAGAAGAAATTAGTAGAATGGTAGGTCAAATGAGTTCTAATGAAAGATTAATAAGTGTAGAAGAATTAAAAACTTTAAAAGCATTTGAAGCCATTATTCTAATGGAGAGAATGTCTCCTTATAGAGTTACATTAATTCCGGATTATAAGAGACATAATGGATAAAGTAGATATTATTCTAAATCTAATTAAAGAGTCTTTTAACTTAGATGAAATAAAGGATTATGATTTAGATAAAATAAATTTAATAATAAAAATATTAGATATTAAAGAAGATAGTAAAATAATAAAATTAGGAAATGGCACATATTCAAATGTTTATAAAATAGGAAATAAAGTTTTAAAAATTGGTTTGGCTAAAATTGATTTAGATATTATTAAACATAAAAGAATTATTGAAGTTTATTTAAAAACTAATATAGAAATTAAAACTAAAAGTATGAATATGAATGTTGGAATAGAGATACAAGAAGTGGCAGAAATGGTAAAGACTAGCAAGAATAATTTATATAAAATATATAAGGAATTAAGAGATGATGGAATAATTTGGCAAGATGTAAAAGAAAGTAATGTTGGAGTAAGTAATAATAACTTAGTTGTAATAGATACAGACTTTCTTAGTTTTGAAAGTAAAAAAATGTCAAATTGTTTAAATGTTCTTGACGATGAATTTGAGAAATTATATAATGAAAATAAGGAGGATTGAATATGAATTATGAAGAAATACTTGAACAAGTAAAGAGTGCTTATCCATTTTATGAAGGTGAAGATAAAACTTGGCTTAATCCCAATACAATAGTTGCAACTTATAATGTACCTTTTGATGTAGCAGTTAAAGTTGCCAATGAATATAATTCGGATATAGTAGTAGGTCAATTAAAAACTGGAACTTCTCGCTTAGAAGACATGAAAGAACAAGGACTAGATCCAAGTATAATTGCAACTAAATTCAATATTTCTATGGATTTAGCAACTATGATTGTTGAAAAGTATGATCAAGTTAAAGAATCTAGTATTAAAAGATAGTGATAGTTTAGATTAGAACGAGAAAAATCTCGTTTTAATTTTGGTAATTTTCTTGATTAAGAAATATAAATTTTGTATAATAGAGTAAATGGAGGAAAAATATGTCGAAGTTTGATAAAGATTATTTAAAATTATGTGAAGAAATCTTGAATAAGGGAGTAGAGGTAGAGAATAGAACAGGTGTTAATACAATTAATATACCGGGCTATTTCTTAGAGTTTGATTTAGAGAAAGAATTACCTATTTTAACGACAAAGCAAGTTTTCTTTAAGAATGCAATTACCGAGATGCTTTGGATTTATCAAGAACAAAGTAATGATGTTAGATGGTTACAAGAAAGAGGTAATCATATTTGGGATGAATGGGAAGTTGATTCTGAAGGATATTGGAATGCAACTCAAAATGTTCTTGAAGATGGAAAACTAGTTAAAAAAGATGTTCATAAATTCTTTGGTAAAGAATATGCTCATACAATTGGAACGGCTTATGGTTGGATTGTTAAAAGATATCATTTAATTGATGATTTGATTGAAAAGATTAAAACATTTCCAACGGATAGACGAATGATTATGTCTTTGTGGCAAAATGAATGGTTAGATACTGCCGTGCTTCCTTCTTGTGTTTGGTCAAGTGAATGGAGTGTTAGTGATGGGAAAGTTAATTGCTGGGTTCATCAAAGATCATGTGATGTTCCGCTTGGACTACCTTTTAATGTAACACAATATGCAGTCCTTGTTAATTTAATTGCTCATGTAACGGGACTTAAACCTGGTAAACTTTATTGGAGTATTAAAGATGCTCATATTTATGTAAATCAAGTTGATGGAATTAAAGAACAATTAAGAAGATATAAAGAATTAGGTGACTATGAAGCTCCTACTTTATGGATAAATCCCGAAGTTAAAGATTTTTATAAGTTCGATAATTCTCGTGAATTAAAAGATATTAAGATTGAAAACTATCGGCACCATGGTAAGATAGAGTTTGAGATAACACAGTAGGTGAAATATGAAGTTAGCAATGATTGCCTGTGTTGGGAAAAATTTAGAATTAGGAAGAAACAATGATTTAATTTGGCACTTACCATCAGATTTAAAATATTTTAAAGAAGTAACTCTTGGACATACAGTTATTATGGGAAAAAATACTTTTAAATCTTTGCCGGGTGTTTTAAAAAATAGACATAATATTGTTTTAACCTTTAAAGATGATAAAGATGAATTTCCAGATGAAGTTGAAGTTTTACATTCAATAGATGAATTTCTAGATAAATATAAATCTAGTGATGAGTTAGTCTTTGTAATAGGGGGAACTAGCATCTATAAACAATTTATTGATTTAGCAGATACCTTATATCTAACGGAAGTAGATGGTGAGTGTAAAGCTGATGTGTATTTTCCAGAGTTTGATAAAAGTTTATATACTAAAGAAATAGTTGGAAATGGAAATGATAATAATATTAAATTTAACTTTGTTATATATAGGAGGATTTAATGGGAAAATTTATAGTAATTGAAGGAACAGATTGTTCAGGAAAAGAAACTCAAAGTAAGTTATTAGTTGAAAAATTAGAGAAATTAGGCTATAAAGCAATTCGGGTTACATTCCCGAAGTATGATACTCCAACTGGGAAAATAGTCGGAGGGCCATACTTAGGTAAAAAAGAAATAAGTGAATGTTGGTTTCCTGAGGGGGCCGTTAACTTAGACCCTAAAGTTGCAAGTTTATATTATGCGGCTGATAGAAAATACAATATACCTGAGATAATTAAATATTTAGATGATGGTTATTTTGTTATCTGTGATAGATATGTAAGTAGTAATATGGCTCATCAAGGAAGTAAAATCAGAGATGATGAAGAAAGATTTCATATGTATGAGTGGATTGATAAGTTAGAGTTTTGGCTTTTAGGATTACCTAAACCTGATAAAACGATTTTCTTACATGTTCCTTATACCTATGCTGTTGAACTTAAGAAAAATCGGGAGTCTCTTGATGAACATGAAATGAATGAAGAACATTTAAAAAATTCCGAGACTGCGTATGTTGAACTTGCAAATTTATATAATTGGAAAAATATTAATTGTATTAAAGATAATGCAATTAGAAGTATTGAAGATATTAATGAAGAAATAATAGAATGTTTAAAAGAGTATATGGAGGAATAATATGTATAAGAATATTTTATTAAAATTAAGTGGTGAGTCACTTATGAGTGAAAGTGAGAATATTAATAAGGAGAAAACCAGAGAAATAGCAACTCTTATTAAAAGAGTTCATGAGATGGGTGTTAATGTTGCAATCGTTGTTGGAGGGGGCAACTTCTTTAGAGGACGCAGCCATCAAGATATGGAAGCGATAAACGCCGATTCAATGGGAATGCTTGGAACAACTATGAATGCTTTAGCTTTAAGAGATGCTTTTAACAAAGTAGGCTTAAAGAACGTTATTTCATCTCCCTTTGATTTCCATGAATTAATTGAAGCGCATAGTGAAGATGAATTAAAGAGTATGTATAATTCTGGAACTGTAGTCGTTTTTAGTGGAGGAACTGGTCATATTGGTTGTTCAACGGATACAGCTGCTAGCATGAAAGCTATAATGATTGGGGCTGAAGTTATCATCAAACTTACTAATGTTGATGGAGTATATGATAAAGATCCAAATAAATATAGTGATGCTAAAATGTATACTAAATTAACTCACAAAGAAGTACTTGCTAATCCAGAAATTAAAGTTATGGATTTAAAATGTATCGAAGATTGTATGGAATCTAATAAAGATATATTAGTTATTAACTTTAATGACCAAGAAAACTTAATCAAAGTCTTAAATGGTGAGGCTCTTGGTACGGTGATTAGTAATGACTAATGATGAAAAGTATAATGTTTATAAAAAGAAAAAAATATTAAGATATTTAATAATCTTCTTTAGTTTAGTAACAATCTTTTTAGAATCTTTAGCCTTATTTAGAGTTATATCTTATTTATATGGACTTATACCATTTGTACTTTTATATATTGTAAAGTATTTTAATGCTAAAATAGACGATAAAAGTGATAAGAAAAATACTAAAAATAAGAAAAAGAAAGATAAATAAATAAAAATTTAAGTTTATGAATATAATTAAACGATATAAATAAATTTAAATTTTTTTTAATAGTTAGATACTCTATATAAAATAATAAAATACGTATCTAATTAATCTTATTTTTAAGAAAAAAAGCCACTTTTGGAAGTAGTTGGAGTTGCTATTTTGGCTAAAGTATGATAGAATTATTTGTGCAAGGAGATTTTATGAAATTATTATTAAACAACATTTTTAAGGGGTTGTTAGTTTCTCTTTTAGTAATAACACTTGGAGGATTCTTATATATTAATATAGCTAAACCAGAAGAGATAAACTTACAATTAATATCATCAAGTGTTGTTAATCAACTAGGAACAGAAAGTAAAAATATAAAAGAAAATAAAGAAGATAAATTAAATAATGAAAATAAAACTTTGGTTGAAGATACGAAAGAAACTGAAGCAAATGAGGAAGAAACAAAAGAAGATACTACTGATACATCTAAAAATACTGAAGTAACTGAAACAACTAAAGAAGAAGTAAAAGAAGATGCAAAACAAGAGGTTAAAGAGGAAGTTAAAGAAGAGACACCTAAGGTTGAAGAAAATAAACAAGATAATGAGGTGAAAGAACCTGAAAAAGTTGAAGAGACTAATCCTGTTCTAGAAGCACCTAAGGAAGAGGCTCCTCAAAATAATCAAAGTAATAATAAAACTCCAGGAACGACTACTGGTCCTTATGCACCAAACTTGGCGGCAGTAAATGCATTAAGTGTACTTGAAACGCATGTTGGGAAAATAACAGCTTATGGACCAGATTGTTATGGTTGTTATGGTAGTTTAGTAGCTCGTGGAGAATATGTTGGAGATGGTAGAATTTATTATAATGATCCAACTTATGGAACTATTAGAATAGTTGCAGGTGACCCAAGATTAGGTCTTGGTGCGATCGTTCGAATAAAAGGAGTATCAGCTGAACCAATTATAGCAATTATGTTAGATACCGGTGGTGACATTGGCTTTGATAAACCTAGAAAAATATTTTTTGATTTATTATATGAAAGTGAAAAAGCAGCTGGAGAAAAATTTGGAAGTTATAATAATGCAACCTTTGAAATATTAAAATATGGTAAAAAATAAAACATGGCTTAACCCATGTTTTTAATATGTCTTTTAGAATCTTCTAGATAATCATTTTCTAAATAACCAATAAGATTACTCTTTAAATTAATTAAATTAGAAATCTTGCTTGATAAATCAATATTAGTATTAACATCTTTAGATAATAAAGCATCAATTGCTGCAATTAAAAGTTCTTTATATCCTCTTGCAATAAGCATATTATAATTACTTATAATCTTTTGATATTCAAAAATCCAATTATTATAACTCATACGTCCTCCTGTTGGTGTGTTATTATAAACTAATACTCTTTAAAAGTCAAATTATTTAAGTAAATCCTTATATTTTTCCCGATAATTCATATATAAAGCATATATCTTATCATAATTTTCTTTTCTTAAAAAATTTTTAGCTTCATTAAAAATTAACATATAATCATTACCTAAAAAAAATTTATAATTATATTTAATAGTATTAAAGACATAATCAAATTCTTTATCATTTAAAATAATATTATTACTAGTTGCAAACATATAAACATCATTCTTAGTTAAATTCCGAACATAATTTTCAATTAGTTTTTCGTACATATAATCACCATCTAATTATATTCATAAAAAACTAAAAAATACCAATAATATAAATGGTGATAGAATGAAACTTAAAATAAATATTTTAAATATTATCATGTATTTATTATTCTTTGTTATAATAGGAAGACTTTATTATTTACAAGTAATTAAATATGATTATTATAAAGAGTTATTAGATACAGCTAGTAATAAAGAAGTATTAGGTGATACAATGCCAAGAGGTAAGATATATGATAGAAATGGAGTATTATTAGTTGATAATAAAGTTCTTGGAACAATTTATTATAAAAAAGTAGATGGAGTAACTTTGAAAGAAGAGATTGAACTTGCTTATCAAGTAAAGGATTATTTAGAGTTAGATTATTCTAAGTTAACGAATTCTTACTTAAAAGATTTTTATATTTTAACTAATGAAGATGAAGTAAACAAAAGAGTAAGTAGTGAAGATTATAATGATTATAAAAGAAGAAAGATAAGTGATAATGATTTTTATAAAATTAAAAAGAGTTTAGTAACGGACTCTGATTTAGAAAAGTATAATGATGAAGATAAGAAAGCTATTTATTTATATTATTTAATGAATAATGGTTATTCTTATGATGATAAGATTATTAAAGAAAGTGCAACTCCTGAAGAGTTTGCCTTTTTCTCGGAGAGTAATTTTAAATTAAAAGGATTTGATACAAAGTATACCTATGATAGGTACTATCCTTATGGAGATACTTTAAAAAGTGTTTTAGGTACAACTGGGAAAATAACAGCTGAAAATAAGGAGTATTATTTAAAAAAAGGGTATAGTTTAAATGATACAGTTGGTCTTAGTAATTTAGAATATATGTATGATGATTATTTAAAAGGAGAAAAAGAAGTTTATAAAATAAAGGGAGATGAAAAAATCTTAGTAAAGAACGGGAAAGTTGGGAATGATTTATATTTAACAATTGATATTAAATTACAAGAGTTAGTTGATAAAACCTTAGAGGCTGAAATAAAAAATGCTAAAGGGGGACTTAATACGAGATATTTTGATAGGAGTTATGTAACAATTTCAAATCCTAATGATGGAAGTATTCTTTCAATGTCTGGAAAAATGTATCAAAATGGAAAAATGATGGACTATGCCGTTGGGACTTTCACGGACACGATGACAAGTGGAAGTGTTGTTAAGGGTGCTAGTATTTTAACGGGTTATTCTGAAGGTGCTGTTAAAATAGGTGAGGGAATGGTTGATGAGTGTATCAAAATTAAGTCAACTCCTAAAAAGTGTTCGATTTATACCATGGGATATTTAAATGACTTACAAGCAATTGCTAATAGTAGTAATGTTTATCAATTTAAAATTGCTCTTCGAATTGGGGGAGTAAACTATTACTATGATGGACCGGCTGCTATTAAAGAAAATGCCTTTGATATTTATCGCGGTTATTTTGCAAGATTTGGACTAGGAGTTAAAACCGAGATTGATTTACCTAATGAAAGTGTTGGTTATAAAGGAGAAAAGAAAGATGCCGGACTTCTTATGAATTTTGCAATTGGCCAATATGATACGTATACGAATATTCAATTAAATCAATATATTTCAACAATTGCAAATGGAGGCAACCGATATGCACTTCACTTGATGTCTAAGATTTTAGATAATGATAAAGAAATAGTAACATATGAACCAAAGGTTTTAAATAAGTTAGATATTAAAGAAGAATATATTAAGAGATTAAAACAAGCCCTAAAGATGGTTATAACGGATGGAACTGGAAGAGGATATGTTGATTTAAGTTTAAATCCAAGTGGAAAAACGGGGACAAGTGAAACGTTTGTTGATTCTGATAACGACGGGAAATTTGAAACCGAGTCGATATCAACCGCGTTTATATCTTATTTCCCAAGTGATAATCCCAAGTATGCTATTAGTATATCAAGTCCTAATATTAGTTATAAAAATAATCATAGTACTTATATCTATCCTTTTAATAAAACTGTGATAAGAAAAATAACTGATAATATTAATCAGTTATCTTGAATAATTTTTTCCATTCTTTCAATTATTTTATGATAAATTGGTTTCATTCCTTCTTCTGTTACAAAGTCATCAATGTGTTTTAAATCTAACCATTTAACACTCGAGTTTTCATCTTCTTTGTTATGAATAAAATCTTTATCATTAGCTTTAAATAAATAAGTAACATTTAAGTGAACATGAGGGGTAATCCATTTACCTCTTTTTATGTGACCTTTGACTTCAATTACATCTAAACTAATAATCTCAGGAGTTACTAAAGTGAATTTTTTAAGACTACTTTCTTCAGTTGTTTCTCGTTCTGCAACTTTAAGTAAATCTTCTTCACCATCTGCATGTCCTCCTAGCCAACAGTAGGACTTATAAATATTATGATAAGCCATCAATACTTTAGTATAATCTTGATTAACAACAAAACTACTACTTGTAAAGTGACCAAATACATTATTTCTTGTTAGGCAATCATCAAAAGTATCAAGATACTTTAACATGACTTTTTTATCTTCTGTTTCTTGCATATTATAAGGTTTATAATTTCTAATTAATTCTTTTAACATAACATCACCAAGATAATTATAAAATAGAATAACTTATTTAACAAGATGATTAATTAAATTTTCTAATTTTTTTAAGAAAGGATAAAAGATTAAGATAGATAAAAAGTTAAACATTGTATGAATTAGGGCAATATGAAAAGAATTAACTTTGATATCTAAAAAACTTAAAGAAAATAGTTTAGCAAGATAAAAGAGAATCATGAAAATAACTGTTCCAATTATATTATATAAAAGATGACTAACAGCAACTTTCTTAGCATTTTTAGAAGTTCCAATACTTGCAACTAAAGTAGTAAGACAAGTCCCAATATTTTCACCCATGATAATAGGAATAGCATTTTGATAAGTTAGATAGTTAGACTCAGAAATAGTTTGTAAAATAGCAATTGTTGCTGATGATGATTGTAAGATTGAAGTTGTAATAATACCAATTAAGACTCCTAAAAGGGGATTGTCAAATAAAAGTAACATAGTCTTGAACCAAGCATACTTACTAATTGGATTAAGGCTTTTCGATAACATCATAAGACCTAACATGAAAATAGCAAAACCTATTAAGATATTACCTCTAACGGGTCTTTTCTTAAAAGAATAAATTAAACCTATTAATAAAAGAATAGGAATATAAGTATTTAAATTAAATAACTTTAAAATATTACTCGTGTTACTAACATTAAGGAGTCCTACAAGCCAAGAAGTAATACAAGTACCAAGATTAGCACCCATCATGATACCAAGTGAATTATGAAAACTAATTAAACTAGAATTAACTAAACTAACAGTTCCAATCGTAACAATAGTTGAACTTCCAATTAAAGATGTAATAATTGTACCAAAGATAATTCCTTTTAAAGGAGTTTTCGTATATTTTTGTAAAATATCTTTAATTTTATCCTGATAAATATTTTCTAAAGATGAAGAAAATAAATTAATACCATAGATAAATAGAAGAATACTGATTAAAAAATTAAATAATATTGTCATACTATTATTTATTAAAAAAATAAAAATTAATTCCAAAAAGTCTTGAAAGTTAATGATATAAATGCTATAATATGCTTGTATTTAGGTTATTGAAGAGGGAAAAGTAGTAGTTTATTTTAAAGTTTTAAGAGAGTTAGTGGGTGCTGAGAACTAATAACTTGGATAGATGAATTCACTTCCTGAAATAAATCGTTAATCGCGTTAAGATAATTAAGTAAAAATTAGGATGGTACCGTCTGTTGACTCCTTTGGTATCGTCCTTTTTTAATGAAGGGAGTAAGGTATGAAAAAAGCTATCTTGATTATTCATGGTTTTATAGGAACAATTTCTGATAATGAGTATTTGCAAAATTATTTAACTTATGATTCGAACTTTGATGTCTTTTCTAAAACATTGCCGGGACATTTTAAGAATAATGAGGATTATCAAAAAGTAGAATATCTTGAGTGGATTAAGTTTGTTGATTTAGAAATTACGGAACTTATTAATCATGGATATAAATCTATTTATGTAATAGGTCATAGTATGGGAGGTATCTTAGCAGGATATGCTGCAAGTAAATATAAGGAAGTTAAAAAAGTTGTTTTCTTAAATGCTGCTTATACGTATTTAAATTTAAAACAAACAAAAGTGGATATCTTAGAAAATAGAGATTATAAAGATTATATAGAAGTATTTAGTAGAGTTTTACATACTTCATTTCCATTCTTTTTAGAACTTGTTAAGTTAGTTAAAGAATATTATAGTTGTTTAAAAGATATTAAGGCGGATGCTTTGATTTTACAAAGTGATATGGATCAAGTAATTCCAATTGAAACACCAATGGAAATATATAATACCATTAAAAGTCCAGAAAAATATGTTACCTATTTAGAAGGAGAAAGACATATGATATTTGATGGTAGTTTGGAAAATAGAAGTAGAAAACATGAAATTGCTGAATATATAAGAATATTTTTAAATGGAGGAAATAAATGGAGGAATATATGGAAAGAGAAGATATAATAAAAAAATTAGAAAGTGATTTAGAAAGTATTAAAACAAAAAATGATTTACAAACCATTAAGGCTAGTTATTTAGGTAAAAATGGAATAGTTACCAATTTAAGTTTAAAAATGAAAGAGATTCCTAATGAGGAAAAGAAAGAATATGGTAAGTTTTTAAATCTTATTAAGGAAGAAGTAACAACAAAACTAAATGATAAAGAACAAGAGTTAGATAAAATGTTACTTGATATGAAGTTAAATAATGAAAAGATTGATATTACTTTACCTAGTAGAAGGTCTTTAAAGGGAAGTATTCATCCTATGACAAGAATTGTTGAGGAGTTAGAAGACTTGTTTGTATCAATGGGCTATGATGTTATCTCAGGGCCTGAAATTGATACGGATATGAATAGTTTTACAAAACTTAATTTACCTGAGGGACATCCAGCAAGAGATGCTCAAGATACCTTCTATTTAGATAAGGATTATTTATTAAGACCACATACTTCACCTGCTCAAGTAAGAACGATGGAAGCCAATAAAGATAAAACACCTTTAAGAATTGTTTGTCCAGGAAAAGTTTATAGAAGAGATGATGATGCAACGCATTCTCATCAATTTATGCAATTTGAAGGCTTAGTAATTGGAGAAGATATTTCCCTTGCGGATTTAAAAGGTACTTTAGAGTTATTTGCTAAGAAGTTACTTGGAGAAAAAACAAATGTTAGGTTCCGTCCTAGTTACTTCCCATTTACAGAACCTTCGTGTGAAGTGGATGTTACTTGCTTTAAATGTGGAGGAAAAGGTTGCAGTCTTTGCAAGCAAACAGGTTGGATTGAAGTTTTAGGTGCAGGGGTAGTGCACCCTAATGTTTTAAGAATGTCTGGCTATGACCCTGAAAAATATACCGGATTTGCCTTTGGTCCTGGAATTGACAGATTTGCTATGTTTAAATACGGGATAACGGATATCAGACAAATTTATACAAATGATATAAGATTTTTAGAACAATTTGATAGAAAGGATGTTGATTAAAATGAAGTTAAGTACAAAATTTTTAAAAGATTATGTAGATGTTCCTGTTGATTATCAAGAATTAGCGGATAGAATGACTTCAATTGGTAATGAATATGATAGTGCATCTCCTTTAATTCCGGCAACGGACTTAGTTATTGGTGAAGTTTTAGAATGTAAACCACATCCTGATAGTGACCATCTTCATGTAACACTTGTTGATATTGGAACTGAGAAACTTCAAATTGTCTGTGGGGCTCCCAATGTTAAAGAGGGTATAAAAGTAATTGTTGCTAAACCTGGTGCTGTTTTACCAGAAGTAACTATTAAGAAAAGTGTTATTCGGGGAGTTGAATCCAATGGCATGCTATGTGCTTTATTTGAACTTGGACTTGATAAAAAATATTTACATGAAGAAGATATAAATGGTATTTGTATATTAGGAAAAGATGCTAAGGTAGGGGATGACCCTATCAAATATCTTGGACTTGATGATGAAGTAATTGACTTTGAACTTACAAGTAATAGGGGCGACTTACTTAGTATTTTAGGTATGGCTTATGAAGTTGGAGCCATTTATGGAAACCCCGTTAAAGAAATGGACACAACTTTTAAAGAAGAAGGAGAAGATATCAACAAAAGTTTTAAGGTTAAAGTAAATACAAAAGATTGTACTTTATTCTTAGCAAAAAGTGTTAAAGATGTTGTAATCAAAGAAAGCCCTAACTTTATTAAAGAAAGACTTATTGCAAGTGGTATTAGACCAATTAATAATGTTGTTGATATTTCAAATTATGTTATGTTAGAAACCGGACAACCATTACATTTCTATGATGCTGATACTTTAGGAGGCGAACTTGAAGTAAGAAATGCGAAAGAGGGAGAAAAGTTAACAACCCTTGATAAAAACGAAAGAGTTTTATCTGATGACATTGTAATTTCTTCTCACGGAAAGGCAATTGGACTAGCCGGAGTAATGGGAGGACTTGATACTGAAATAACTAATAATACCAAGAATATTATCATTGAAAGTGCTATCTTCAATAATGTTAAAATCAGAATGACTTCTAAAAAAATCTTAAGAAGTGAAGCTAGCAATCGTTTTGAAAAAGGAATTGACCCAAATCGAACTTATCTGGCAATTGAAAGATGCTGTAATCTCTTAGAAAAATATGCTGATGCTAAAATTCAAACTGGGTTAGTTATCTTTGATCAAGAAAATAAAGATGATAAAGAAATCGAAATAACCTTTGATAAAATAAATAAAGTTTTAGGTTTAGAAGTACCACATGAAGAAGTAATAAAAATATTTAAGAACTTACAATTTGAAGTTAAAGAAAATAAAGATACTTTAAAAGTTAAAGTTCCATCTAGAAGAATTGATATTTCAATTAAAGAAGATTTAATTGAAGAAGTAGGTAGATTCTATGGACTTGAAAATATTGTTGGTAAACTTCCAACGGTTCCTCTTAAACCCGGAAAGTTCAATAAAACTTTAAGAGAAATAAAACATAAAATGGCTAACCTTGGTCTAAATGAATGTTTAAGTTATGCTTTAATTAGGGAATCAGAGTTTCCATATTTCCAAACTGATGTTAAAGAAATGGTTAAAGTTTTAGACCCAATGACGGAAGACCATGCGGTTATGCGTTATAGTTTACTTTCATCTTTAATGAATATTTATACTTATAATAAATCAAGAGGCATAAATGACATCCATATATTTGAGATGGGCAATGGTTTTTATAAAGAAAATAATGAATACAAAGAAGAAATGAAACTTGCAGCCTTATTATCAGGAGAATATAAGTTAGGTTTTGAAACAATTAAATTTAATTTCTATGATATAAAAGGTATTTTAGAAGATTTACTTGATTTCTTAGGATTTAAAGATAGATATACTTTAGAAGTTACAGATCTTCCTAAAGAATTACATCCATATCAAAGTGCAAGTATTATCCTTAATGGTAAAAATATTGGTATAATTGGAAAAATCAATCCCGCCTTTAATAAAGATGATATCTATGTCATGGAAATATCTGTTAGTAAATTATTAGAAAATCGAGTTAAAGGAATTACTGTTTCTGAAATTAGTAAATATCCAACTATCTTAAAAGATGTAGCATTCATTTTAGATAAAGATATAGTTGCAAGTAATGTTTTAAAGGAAATTAAAAGACTTGGAGGAAAACTTCTTAAGGATATTCAAATATTTGATTATTATGTAGGAGATAAGATTGATAGTAACAAAAAATCTTTAGCCTTTAAACTAACATTTAATGATATGAATAGAACTTTAACTGATGATGAAGTTATGGAAATATTTGATAAAATAATTAAGGGTATAGAAAGTAAATTCAAAGCCCAAGTAAGAGATAAGTAGGTGATTTATGAAATTAATGAATTTAAAAGGAACTTCGGATTTCCTGCCTAATGAACAAGTTTTAAGAAATAAAATAATTAATACCTTAAGAACTAATTTTGAAAAATATGGTTATTTACCTCTTGAAACTCCCATTTTAAATTATTATGATTTACTTGCTTATAAGTATTCAGATGATGCTGAGATTTTAAATGAAATCTATAAATTAAAAGACCAAGGAGAAAGAAATCTGGGCCTACGTTATGATTTAACAGTTCCTTTTTGTAAAGTAATAGGTCTTAATAAAGATTTAAGATTACCATTCAGAAGATATGAAATAGGTAAGGTATTTAGAAATGGCCCTGTTAAATTAGGTAGAACTAGAGAGTTTTATCAATGTGATATAGATGTTGTTGGAATTGATAATAGAATTATTGAAGCTGAACAAATCTTGATGGCTATTAATACTTATAAGGAACTTGGAATAGAAGTATTCGTTAAGTATAATAATCGAAAACTTATGTCTGGTTTAATTAAGGAAGTAGGAATAGATGAAAAACTTATTCCAAGTGTAATCTCAGTCATTGATAAACTTGAAAAAATAACACATCAAGAACTTGTTAGTAATTTAAAAGATTTAGGGTTAGAAACTGATACTATTAATAATTTATTAACTAACTTTAATTATAGTTTAGTAGAATATGAAGATATTTTTAAAGATGCTTCTAACATTAATATTAAAGAAGGATTAGAAGAGTTAAAGGAATTAAATTATTATTTACAAGAACTAGGTATAATAGATGATTGTAAGTTTACTCCAACTCTTGCAAGAGGCTTAACTATTTATACAGGAGTAGTCTTTGAGTTTTATGATAAGAAAATGCGACTTACATGCGCGCTTGGAGCCGGCGGACGTTATAATAAGATAATAACAGATTTCATGAATAATGGTAATTTATATCCTGCAATTGGTCTATCATTTGGACTTGAACCAATCTATACAATTTTAAAAAATGAAAATACTAATTTAAGTTTAATTGATATTTATTTAGTTCCTCTTGATACTAATATAGAATGTTTAAAACTAGCAACTACCTTAAGAGATAATGGTATATCTGTTTTAGTTGAAATGAATAAGAAGAAAGTTGCTAAATGTTTTGAATATGCTGAACATGAAAATATTAATTATATTAGTATAATTGGTAGTAATGAAATAGAATCTAAAGAAATTAGAGTTAAAAATATGCAAACTAAAGAAGAAACTACTTTAAAAATCGAAGAATTAGTAAATTTCTTGAAAAATAAAATATAATTATTTTAGATTAAAACAATAAAAAGTTACGTAATTGTAACTTTTTTTGATTATAAAAAAAGCCTAATGGCTTAATTCAAATTTGGTGGAGCATAGGAGGATCGAACTCCTGACCTCCACGGTGCAAACGTGGCGCTCTCCCAGCTGAGCTAATGCCCCAAAAAAGGTTTTTTATGTCAAACGACATATAGAATTATATTACATAACTATAATAATTGTCAAGAAATTTTGAATATTTTTTTAATTTTTTTTCGATTTTTAGAAAAAATACGAGAAATAGTACCAAAATATAATTAGATGTGATATAATATATGCAGTTAAGGGGTGATTATATGCTTAATACTAGAAAAATATTGATTGCTTTAGAATTTCTATTTTTAGTTATTAGTATTTTTGTTGGAGTTTATGTCTTTAGATATAGAGGTAGTACTAATATTAGTAATACCAATATAAATAAAGAACCTGAACCAAGTAAACCTGTTGAAGAAATAACACCTAAACCTAAAGAGTATATAAATTATTTAGAAGAAAGTAAAATCTTTGAATTACCTATTGAAGGGGCTTCTGGATATGCAGCCATTGATATGGAGTTAAAAGATGGCCTTGATAGTAATTCAAAGGTTATAGATACGATTAAAGCGGGAAGTGGATTTACTATTTTAAGTGAAGATAATGAATATTTTAAAATAAATTATAATGAAAAAATAGGTTATGTTGATAATACCAATTGTTTTATTAATTTACCTGATGTTTTACCATCTATTATTTATAATATAACAAATGCTAAAGGTTCAATCATGGTTTCGTCAAGTGAAAATATTCCAAATGTAACTGGTGAAGTTTTATATAATGCTTATCAAGATAATCCACGTTATGGAACTAAAGAATACATAGTTCCGGTTTTATATTCAATGGCTAAAAAGATTGCGTTGGCTCAGCAATATGCAATTGAAGAAAATAATACTTTAATTATCTATGAAGCCTATCGCCCTTATGAAGTTCAAAGAAAAATTGTTAAAAATTTAAGTGAATTAGCACTTCAAAATCCTGTTATAAATGAAGGTATTAATACGGCTCCTTGGTCAATGGTTTGGTTTATTTCAACTGGACTTTCTAATCACCAAAGAGGATGTGCAATTGATGTGTCATTAGGAAAAATAATAGAAACTGAAGAAAAACATTTAGGTGATTATGTTTATAAAGATATAACTGAATATGAAGAATATACAATGTTTAGTAAAATGCATGAATTAAGTATTGCCTCAGTTATTTATCCTTATCAAGTTGATTCAAAATCAAAAGAAGCTTGGAAAAATGTTAAGTTACTAGATAATGTTAATCCTGAAGTTAAAACTTTACAAGGATATTGTACTAAAGCTGATTTAACACCCCTTGCATCTGAATGGTGGCATTTTAATGATTTAGATAGTGTTAATACTTCCAAAAGTAAAGGAAACTTTGTAATTGAAAAAAATTATAGTATTCCTTTAAAAGAAAGTGAACAAAAGGTAGATTAAAAGTTCTATCTTTTTTCAATTTAATAGCAAAATAGTATTCTTTATTTTTAATTTTCATGTTATACTAGAATAGAAAGGATGATAAAAAATGAAAAAGAATATTAAAGTAACAGAAGCAATTTTTCCGATGCCTGTTTTAATGATTGCAACTTATAATTCTGATAATTCCGTTAATGTCATGAATGCAGCTTGGGGAACGATGATTGAAAGGGATATTGTAGGACTTAATTTAACTAGTACTCATAAGACAGTTAAAAATATTAAAGAAAGAGGAGCATTCACTATAAGTATTGCTGATTCTTTACATGTAAAAGAGGCTGATTACTTTGGAATGGTATCCGGTAATAATACTTTAGATAAGTTCCAAAAAAGTGGTTTAACTGTAACAAAATCTAATTTAGTTGATGCTCCAATTATTAATGAATTTCCAATTTGTATGGAATGCGAGTTTATTGAATATCAAGATAACCCTTATGGAATAGGAGTAGTTGGTAAAGTTGTTAATGTATCAGCCAACGAAGAAGTAATTTCAAATGATAATGTTGATATATCTAAGTTAAATGCTATTACATTTGACCCTTATACTCATGGTTATTATAAAATAGGGGAAAGAGTAGGAGAAGCATTCAAAGATGGACTTACTATTAAGGAGAAAGAATGAAAAGTATAATTATTTATTTCAGTAGAGCCGACGAAAACTATGGAGTAGGTTTTCTTGAAAAAGGCAATACGGAAGTTGTTGCTGAATATATTAAGGAAGCAACTAATTCTGATATGTTTAAAGTAGAACCACTTATTCCTTATAGTAAAGATTATGAAACTTGTATTAAAGAGGCTAAAGAAAGACAAGAGAGTCATAATGCTCCTATTAAAGAAAAATTACCTGATTTAAAAGAATATGATTTAATTTATCTTGGTTCTCCAATTTATTGGGACTATATGCCTGAAGAATTAGTAACTGCCTTAAGGGATGCTGATTTCATCGGGAAAACTATAAAACCATTTACTACTCATGAAGGTTCAGGATTAGGGCAAGTTACTCGCCAAATTAAAGATATATGCAAAGGAGCAATAGTTTTAGAAGGCCTTGCTATCCAAGGTTCTTTAGTTAAAAATTCTAAGGATAAAGTTATAGAATGGGCTCAAAAATTTTAAAAAATTTGAAAAAATATTCTTGAAAAAAATTTTAAAAAGTTATATACTTAACAAGTCTGATCCAGCAGATAATGCGTAAAAACAAGACAATTTTTACGCATTATTTTTTTGCGCAAAATTGGATTAGAATTGGTTTTTAGAAGGAGGAATTTATATGGAAAATCAAGAAAATAATAAGTTTTTAGGAAGTGAGAAGATATCTAAATTACTTTTTAAGTTTTCTATACCATGTATTTTATCGTTACTTATTAGTTCTTTATATAATATAGTTGATCAAATTTTCATTGGTAATAGTGAACTAGGTTATTTAGGAAATGCCGCAACGGGTGTTGTTTATCCAATTACCATTATTGCTGTTGCCTTTGCTTGGTGTTTTGGAGATGGGGCTGCGGCTTATTTATCACTTTGCCAAGGAAGAGGAGATACAAAAAATGCCCATCAAGGAATTGGAAATAGTATTTTAGTAACATTCATTATTAGTATAATCTTTTTAATATTAGGTTTTATCTTTAAAGATAATTTATTATATTTATTTGGAGCAAGCACGAAAAGTATTAATCTTGCAAGAGACTATTTTGAAATAATTTTAGCAGCAATTCCCGTTTATATGCTTGCTAATAGTATGAATGCAGTTATCAGAGCGGATGGTGCTCCCGGATTTTCAATGGCCGCAACGGCAGTTGGTGCAATTATCAATATTATCTTAGACCCAATCTTTATTTTCCCACTTCATATGGGAATTAAAGGAGCTGCGATTGTAACTGTCATTGGTCAAATAGCATCTTTAATTGTTTCAATTATTTATTATACTAAAACTAAAACTTTTAAATTAACCTTATCAAGTTTTAAAATGAACATTCAAGTATTTAAAAATATAATTAAACTTGGAGTATCAACTTTTATTACTCAAATGAGTATTGTTATAATTTCTTTTGTTTGTAATATCATGCTTGCTAAATATGGTGCTATGAGTAAGTATGGTTCTGATATTCCAATTGCGGTAATCGGAATTACTATGAAAGTATTCTCAATTGTTATTAATATAATTGTAGGAATTATCTTAGGTGCTCAACCAATTTTAGGTTATAACTTTGGAGCTAAAAACTTTGCAAGAGTTAAAGAAACATTTAAAAAAGTTGTAATTATCTCAAGTCTAGTTGGAGTTATCTCAACCATTCTCTTTGAAATATGTCCAAGTATGATAATTAGAATATTTGGTTCTAACTCAAGCCTTTATATGGAATTTGCAACTTTAACATTCAGGTTATTCTTAATGTTAGTAACCCTAACTTGTTTAATTAAAATGACTTCAATTTTCTTTCAAGCGGTTGGAGAACCTTTAAAAGCAGCAATTGTTTCTCTTACAAGAGATATTATCTTTTTTGTTCCTTTAGTTATAATTTTACCTAAATATATGGGAATAAAGGGGTGTTTAATTGCAGCACCTATTGCTGACCTCTTAGGAATATTAGTTACAATTATTTTAATAGTTAAATTCTTTAAAGGTCTTGATGGTAAAGTCTTAAAACAAGAAGAAATTAACTATAAATTATCCCATGAAGGAGTTATTATTACTATTTCAAGAACCCATGGAAGTCAAGGAAAAGCCATTGGAGAGATAGTTGCTAAAAAATTAGAAATACCTTACTATTATAAAGAAATAGAAGCCCTTGCTGCAAGAGAAAGTGGACTAGACAAAGAATTTGTATCTAATATCAATGAAAGTCAAGATGTTCTACATGATTTATATTTAACAACTACTCCTGTCAAATATGCCATTACAGCCCAAGAAAAAGTAATTAAAATGATTGCTTCTAAAGGTTCTTGTGTTTTAGTTGGAAGAGCAGCTGATTATGTTTTAAGAGATAATCCTAATTTAATTAGAATATTTATCTATGCCCCTCTTGAATACCGAATTAAAAAAGTTATGGAAATGTATAATGATACTAAAGCGAATGCTAAAAAGAATATTTTAAAATCTGATAAAAATAGAGCAAGTTATTATGAAATGATATCTAATCAAACTTATGGTAACCCTTTAAACTATGACCTTTGTATTGATTCAAGTATTGGTAAAGAAAAAACAGCTGAAGTAATAATTGATTATATTAAGAAATTAAAAAAGTAAGATTAATAAAAAAATATTTCATTTTAAAGAAAAATATGCTATAATATATGTGAAACAAAGTTAAAGAAAAAGAAAAAAATGTTTCACATAAAGGAGGCTTATTATGGAAAAAGAATTTGAAATTATGAATTTATTAAATCAAAAACAAGAACTAACTTTAAAACTTAATTCCTTAGTATATGGTTCAATTGAAATAAGAGAAAATGATAATAAAAAGTATATCTATGTTCATTATAGAGAAGATGGGGTTCCAATTACAAAGTATGTCGGAGAATTTAGTGAAGAATTATATAATCTAATTCTTAAAAATTCAGAGGTAGCTAAAACTTTAAAAAAGGAAATTAAAACAATTGAAAAACAATTAAAGTCTTTAAATTATACTGACCAGGAAATTGATTCGAAAGTTTTACTTAATATTGATTTTGCTAAAAGACATTTAGTAGATACGATTTATAAACAGGCAATTTTAGAAGGAGTTGCTACAACTTTTATGGATACAGAAAATATAATTGAAGGTGGTAAAGTAAATAATATGACTTCAACTGATATTATGAAAATTGTTAATTTAAAACATGCTTGGGAATTTATTTTATCACCAACCATTTTACTTTCTAAAACGGATTTCACCCTTTTGTGCCAAATTAATAAATTAGTTGAAGAGGGATTTTATTATACAGCTGGAAAAGTCAGAAGTACTCCTGTTTCAATAGGTGGAACATGGCAACCAGACTTACCAATTGAAAGTATAATTAAAGAAGAATTAAGTGACATTATAAATAAAAAAATAAATGATGTTGACAAATCTATCGAATTATTATTATATGTTATGAAAAAACAAGTATTTCTTGATGGTAATAAAAGAACATCAGTTATATTTGCTAATCAATATTTAATTTCAAAAGGTAAAGGAATAATTGTTATACCAGTTGAAGCAACCGAAGAATTTAAAAAGTTATTAATTAATTATTATGAAGGTAAGGATAAAGGAGAAATAAAAAAGTTCTTAAAAGAAAATTGTTATATTGAAATATAAGTATGTTATTAATTAGCATACTTTTTTCTATTTCTTACAGAATTGTAAGGTTAGAATTATATTTTTTTTGATATAATATATTTGTTGGAGGATACTATGTCTAAAATAATGATAATTGAAGATGATGAAGTGTTAAGTTTAGAACTAAAAGAATTATTAACTTTAAATGGCTATGAAGTTGAGTTAGTTAAAGACTTTAAGAATACAATAGAAGCAATTTTAAATTATAACCCTGATTTACTATTACTAGATATTAATATTCCTTATTTAAATGGCGAAGTAATACTTCAAAACTTAAGAAAAAAATCTAATGTTCCAGTTATCATGGTAACAAGTAGAAATACAGATATGGATGAGGCCTTATCAATCTCCTTAGGAGCAGATGATTATATAACCAAACCATATAACCCAAATATTCTTTTACTTAGAATAAATGCTATCTTAAAAAGAGTAAATCGAATTTCTAATATTATTAACTATAAAACTTTAATAATAAATACTCAAAATGGAACAATTAAAAATCAAGATAAAGAAATTATTTTAACTAAAAATGAAATGATAATATTTGCTTACTTATTAAATAATAAAGATAAAATAGTAAAAAGAGATGAACTAATGACTTCTTTATGGAACAATGAAGAATTTATAAATGACAATGCCTTAACCGTTAATATCAGTAGGCTTAGAAGTAAACTCTCTAAATTAGGTTATAACAATATAATTGAAACTAGGAAAGGACAAGGTTATATAATATCATGAATTTAAAAGATTATTTAAAAGATAAATTAATTAATATTTTAATACTTTTACTAAGTTACTTTATTGTTTTAATGTTATTAATAGCATTTAAAGTTAAGATAAGTTTAATTTTTGTAATTACGTTTATTTTCTTAATAACTAATATTTTATTAATAATGGAAGATTACTATAAGAAGAAAAAATTTTATAATAATATACTTAATAATATTAATAAACTAGATAAAGCTTATTTAGTTTTAGAAACCATAAATAAACCTGAGTTTTATGAAGGAAAGATAGTTTATCAAATATTATATGAAATAAATAAATCAATGTGTGAAAATGTTAATTTAATAGAAGAACAATTATTAGATTTTAAAGATTATATTGAGATGTGGATTCATGAAGTTAAAAGACCTCTTGCTAGTTTAAGTTTAACTTTAAGTAATAAAAATAAATTATTAGACATTAAAACTAAGGCTATCTTAAAGAATTTAGAAGATTATCTTGAACAAGTTTTATATTATGTAAGATGTGAAAATGCCGCAAGTGATTTCTTTATTAAAGAAGTAGATTTAGGAAATATTATTAAGAATGTTGGTATTCGGAATATGGATGATTTACTTAATAATAAAGTAGATTTTAAAGTTGAGAAGATTAATGTAAAAGTATATACAGATTCTAAATGGTTAGAGTTTATTTTAAATCAAATTATTAATAATAGTATTAAGTATAAAAAAGGGAAAAATTCTTATATTAAAATATATGCTCTTGACAATCCTGATACAATTAAATTAATAATTGAAGATAATGGAATAGGAATACCTAAAAGTGATATAAAGGAAGTATTTAAGAAAACTTTCACAGGAGAAAATGGGAGAATTGTTCCATCAGCAACGGGGATGGGTCTTTATATAGCTAAGAATTTATGTTCTAAATTAGGACATAAAATTGAAATAGAGTCAGTTTATCAGGAATATACGAAAGTTTCAATTACATTTGCTAAGAATAAGTTTTATGATGTTTTAAAGTAAGATTACAAATTTGTAAGATTAAGTTATATTAAACATGCGACAAATAGTTTATTATAAGGTATGATGGTTAAGTGAGGAGGAGATTATGGAAAATATTTTAAAAGTAGAAAAAGTTTCTAAATATTATGGAAGTAGATCTTCTTTAACGAAGGCTCTTGATAATATATCTTTTGAAGTAGAAAAAGGGGAATTTGTCTCAGTGATGGGAGCATCTGGTTCTGGAAAAACCACATTACTTAATCTTATATCAACAATCGATAGAGTAACTAGTGGAAATATCTTTGTAGGAGGATTGGATATCACAAAGTTAAAAGGAAATAGTCTTAATAAATTTCGAAGAGAAGAGTTAGGTTTTGTCTTTCAAGATTTTAATTTACTTGATACCTTAACAGCTTATGAGAATATTGCTTTATCTTTATCTATTCAAAATAAAAAGTTTTCCGAAATTGATTTAAAAATAAAAAAAGTTGCAAATGACTTAGGAATTAGAAATATTTTAAACAAGTATCCTTATGAAATTAGTGGTGGTGAAAAACAAAGAGTTGCAAGTGCAAGAGCGATTATCACGGAACCTAAACTAATTTTAGCAGATGAACCAACCGGGGCTTTAGACTCGAAGGCCTCAAGGATGTTACTTGAAAGGTTTGAATACTTAAATAAAGAGTTAGAAGCAACTATTTTAATGGTAACTCATGATGCTTTTACAGCCTCTTATTCTAGCAGAGTAATATTCATTAAAGACGGAAAAATCTTCAAGGAACTAAATCGAGGAGATAATACTAGGAAAGAGTTCTTTGATAAGATTATTGATGTTGTAACTTTACTTGGCGGTGATTTAAATGATGCTTTGTAAACTATCTTTAAAAAATATAAAGAAAAGTATTAAAGACTATGCTATCTATTTCTTTACCCTTATCTTAGGTATTTCAATTTTCTATGTCTTTAATGCTTTAGAAAGTCAAACAATTATGCTAAATATTTCATCATCAACTAAAGAAATCATTAAATTATTAGTTTCAATTTTATCTGGGGTTAGCATCTTTGTTTCCTTTATCTTAGGATTTTTAATTATCTACGCATCAAGATTTTTAATGAAAAGAAGAAACAAGGAGTTTGGAATTTACCTAACTCTTGGAATGAGTAAACGAAAGATATCTTTGATTTTATTCATAGAAACTTTAGTTATTGGTATCTTATCTTTAGGAGTTGGACTTATCTTAGGTATTGTTTTATCCCAATTCATGAGTTTAATTGTTGCTAATATGTTTGACGCGGACTTAACCAACTTTACCTTTGTTTTTTCAGGAAGTGCTACTGTTAAAACCATTATTTACTTTAGTATTATGTATTTAATCGTCATGATTTTTAATACTTTAAGTGTTAGTAAATGTAAGTTAATTGATTTATTAAATGATGCTAAGAAAAGTGAAGTAATTAAATTAAAAAATCCCTTTATTTGTATTGTTGTCTTTATTTTAGCTTGTATTATTCTTGGTAAGGCTTACTTGCTAGTAACTACTGATATAAGTACCTTAAGTGAATTTAAAGATATTCTAATTCCTATTGCTTTAGGAAGTATTGCAACCTTCTTGATATTTTGGAGTTTATCTGGTTTAATTTTAAGAATTGTTAAAAGTAATAAAAAACTTTATTATAAAGGATTAAATAGTTTTACTTTAAGAGAGTTTTCTAGTAAAATTAATACTATGGTTTTTTCAACAACCATTATTTGTTTAATGTTATTTGTTACAATTTGCTTATTATCATCTTGTTTGACTGTTAAAAACTCTATGAATAAAAATCTGAGAAAACTTGCTCCCGTTGATGCGATGTTTACAATAACAATGAATATGGATAGAGATTATACTTATTATAAAAATTATGGTTATAATGATAATCAAATTAAAAATTCTAAATATAAAGTTATAGATATGTTTAATATTTTCAACTTTGATATTACCTCTTACTTTAAAGAATATATTGAAGTTAATACTTATGCAACTAAAGATTTAACCATGAATCATACTTTAGGTTCGAAGTTAAATGAAATAAGAAGCAAGTATCCATTCCTTGCTTATGATACAAGAGAATCCATTATGAAAATAAGTGATTATAATAAAGTAGCTAGATTTTATGGTAACAGGGAATATTCTTTAAATAGCAATGAATATATTATTGTTGCTGATTTTAAATCAATGATAGAAGTTCGAAATGTTGCTTTAAAGAATAGGGAAGTAATTAATTTATTTGGACATACTTTAAAACCGAAATATGATTATTGTGTGGACGGTTTTTTAGAAATGTCTAGTCAACATATTAATACAGGAATAATTGTTGTTGCTGATAATATCATAGATGAAGATTACTTAGTTTTAAATCATTTATTAGGAAATTATAAAACCAATAATCAAGAAGAAATTATTAAACTTGAAAATAGTATTAATGATTTAGATAAAAATTCTAAAACTAAAGACTATTTACTTCCAAGTGGTTCTACTAAACTTTCAATTAAAGAAGCAACGGTTGGTTTATCTTCAATGGTAACTTTTATTGGACTATATTTAGGAATAATTTTCTTAATCAGTAGTGCTGCTATTTTAGGATTAAAAGAATTGTCTGAAGCCAGTGATAATCGAGAAAAGTTCCAAGTTTTAAGAAGAATAGGTACAGATGAAAAATTAATCAATAAATCTTTATTTACTGAAACCTTTATCTTCTTTATGACTCCTTTAGTTTTAGCTTTAATTCATTCAGTTTTTGGAATAATCTTTGCTCTTAAAGTCTTAGAAGTATTTGGAACTGAAGAGTTATTACCATCTATTATCATGACTAGTATTTTTATTGTTATTATTTATGGAGGTTACTTCTTGATTACTTATCAATCAAGGAAAAATATTATTAAAGAAAAATATTAAAATAAAAAAAAGAAGTCTTTCTCTAACGCGTGATGCCTTAAAGACTCCAAACAGAACGCCCGAAGCGGATAGAGCATTAACTTCTTCAAGAAGAATATACAACAAAGTATCATAAATGTCAAGAAAAATTTGATTACCCTTCAGATATTTACAATTTACCCTTTTTGTGCTATAATTATTATCTGAAAAGAGGGTAATATGAATTTTGATAAAGTTATAAGAGAAAGATTTTCGGTTAGAAGTTTTAAGGATACTTTAGTAAGTGATGAAATACTAAATAAGATATTAGAAGCTGGTGTTTTAGCTCCGACAGCTAAGAACTTACAACCTGAAAAAATATATGTTATAAAATCAAGTGAGGGCTTATCAAGTATTGATAAGGCTAGTCCGTGTAGATATAATGCTCCCGTTTGTTTAATAATTGCAAGTGATAAAGACATTGCTTGGAAAAAAGGTAATGATTCAACCTATGAAATGGATGCAACAATTGTTGGAGTTCATATGATGCTTGAAGCAACTAATCTAGGAGTTGATAGTGTCTGGGTTAAAATGTTTGATAAAGAAATTTTAAGAAGTGAGTTTGAAATTCCATCTAACATAGAACCCGTTTGTTTACTTCCTCTTGGGTATCGTTCTGATGATTCTAGATCTTCTGATATGCATTACAAGCGAAAAAAATTAAAAGATATAGTTATATATAAATAAAAAAATAATATATATTTTATAGGTGATATTATGGTAAAGGATAGTAAAAGGGATAAGTTTAATAAAAGCATTATAATTTTTACAGTAGGAAGTATAATTGGAACTTTTTATGAAGAAATTTTACACTTTGTTAAGTTTTTAATCTTTAAAAAAGAAATATCTTGGGTATCTAAAAGAGGTTTAATTTATGGCCCCTTTAGTCAAGTCTATGGAATTGGAGCAGTCTTAATTTACTTGTTATTTTGTAATAGTAAAGAAAGAAAATGGTATGTTAACTTCATCTTGGGATGTTTAGTTGGAGGAGTATACGAATTTAGTATGAGTTTTATTCAAGAAAAAATCTGGGGAACAATTTCTTGGGATTACTCAAATGATTTTCTAAATATTGCCGGAAGAACTTCAGTTCCCTTTATGTTATTTTGGGGATTAGCCATTTGTGCATTCATTTATTTTCTATATCCCCTTATCTGTAAGTTTTATGATAAAATATCTAAAAAAAGAGCCAATTTACTTACCAATTTATTAGTAATTTTCTTTGCTTTTGATATTTTTATAACGTCAGCTGCGACCGTTAGACAAACAGCAAGAAGAGCGGGAGAAGCACCTAAAACTTTTATTGGAGAATTTTGTGATAAACATTATCCTGATGAATATTTAAGTAAAATGTATAACAATTCAAAATTTGTTGAGTAAAGATAAGTAAACCATATTGCCGGTTTGCTTTTTCTATGCTAGAATTATATTGTAGTGAGGTAGTTATGAAAAAGTATTTAGATTTTATTATTAAAGGCATTTATGCTGGAATTTTAATTAGTATAGGTGGAATTGCTTATTTGGCTATTCCTGATAAGATAGTAGGTTCCTTTATCTTTTCTTTAGGACTTCTTACGGTTTGTATGTATTCATTTAATTTATATACTGGGAAAGTTGGATATATCTTAGTAAATAAACCAAGTTATTTAATTGAATTATTATTATCTTTAATAGGTAATTTTTTAGGAACTTTAGGCGTTGGTAGTTTAATGCGTTTAACAAGATTTAAAGCCTATATTGAAACTGCAACTAGTATTGTTACTACTAAATTAAATGATAACTTATTAAGTATTTTTATCTTAGCAATTTTCTGTGGCATGATCATGTATATTGCTGTTAATAATTATAAAAAAGAAGACGATGTTATTGGTAAATATATGACCATTTTTATGGGAGTAATGGCTTTTATCTTATGTGGCTTTGAACATTGTGTTGCTAACATGTTTTACTTTAGTATAGCAGGTGTATTCTCATTTAAAGTTTTCTTGTATTTACTTATAATGGTTTTAGGTAATAGTCTTGGTTCAATTATAATTGCTTTCTATTACAATAGGTACAATAAAAAAGTAGGCTTAAAAGATATATTTAAAAAACAATAAATTGAGCATAAGGGTCGGCAATCGATTGACGATTGCCGACCTTCGTGTTGAAGGAGAAAAAAAGATTATGGAAAAAATAAGTCCTGAAATATTAATTAATCAAGGTATCTGCCCAACTTGTTATGACGAAAGTCATGATCGTGCAGTATATGGAGATAATAAAGATAAAATATTATATGAAAATGAAATATTTGAATGTTTCTTAGTTTCTAATCCAAGAACTTCGGGACATACAATTATAAGTAGTAAAAAACATTACAAAGATATGATGGAAATTCCTGATGATTTATGTCAAGAAATTTTTCTTTTTACTAAAGAAATGATGAATATTCTAAAAAAAGTCTATAAAGCTGAAAGCATTTACTTATGTACTATGTGTGATGGACCAATGAACCATTTTCATCTTCAACTAATACCAAGATATAGTTTTGAAAAAAGAGGTTCTAAAAATTTTGTTAAAGAAAGAAAAGAGTATATCGAAGATAAAGAAAAAATCAAAGAGATAAAAGAAATATTAAATAATATTTATAATTAAGCAGTGATAATAAATTTAAGCGTACTAATTATTCTAGTGATGAGGGAGAAAAATGAAAGAATTAACTTTAATACTTGATTGTAATAACAAGATAAATATAGAAAACTTAAAGAAATTAAATGGTATTTTAGATATTGAAATTAATAACTATGATTGTCTTACTAATCTTAATATAAAATATAATAATGAATTAGTAACAATTCCTGATATTATCAATAGTTTTACAAATTATCCTTTAATTATTTCTTTTGATAAACATTCTAAAAATAAATTAACAAATTATCAAGTATTTGTAAAAGGTTTACATTGCGAAGAATGTTTTAAAAATATAATAAAGAAATTACTATTAACAGAAGGTATTTTCTTTGCTGCTAGTTATTATGATGATTCTATTACAGATATAGAAGTAGATATAAAATATGATTCTAATATGATAAGTGAAGAAGAAATTAATAATATAGCTAATTTATATTAAAAAATAAATTTATTTTAAAATCAGTTGACTAATAAGACTGATTTTATTATAATGAAATTGTATCTGAAAGGAATAAATATGGATAAATTTAAAGAGATAAGACCAATAGTACTTGGAATTGTAAAAAGAGACAACAAAATATTAGTAAGTAGGGGATATGATGAGATTAAGAAAGAAACTTTTTATCGATGTTTAGGTGGAGGTATTGAGTTTTTAGAAACAGAATTTAAGGAAGAACTTAAATTTGATATTAAGGTAGGGAACTTTTTAGGAATATCAGAAAATATATTTACTTATAATGGTAAGAATGCTCATGAATTAATTTTATTTTATGAGGTTCAAATAGAAGATAAAGATTATAAAGAAAAATATCATATAATTGATGATACTAATGAAACTGATGCAGTTTGGGTAGATATAGATAAATTTAAAAATAAAGAATTAAAGTTATATCCCGATGAAATGTTTAAATATTTGAATTAAAATGTAGAAGGAGGTAATTATAAAATGTGAATAGTTAGAAAGTAAAAATTACTTTTATAATAAATAATATATATTAAATTTAAGGAGGAGAAAGATATGAAAAAAATATTAAGTATATTATTAATGGGAGTTTTAGTTATAAGTTTAACTGGATGTGGAACAGAAGAAATAAAGGAGCAAACTTTAGTATGTACAACTACGGAAACAGAAGATGGAATTGATTTTGAACAAGTAATTTCGATGACTTATAAAAATGATAAATTAAATCATATGAAAATGGAAGTTAATACAAAAGTTACAGATTCTAATATTCAGCAAAATTGGGAAGAATTTACAAAGTCATTAGATAAAAATAACGAAGAGTTTGATAAAGATGGAGTTAGTTTAAAAATTGAAAGAGATAATGAAAACTATGAATATAATACAATTTTAGATATTGATGTTCTAAATGCTAGTGATGAAATATTAAAAGAACAAGGATTTGAAGGATTAAAAGAAGATAATAGTACTTTAGAAGATAGTAAAGAGTCTGCTGAAAAAGATGGTGCTATTTGCGTAATAAAATAAGGAACTAAAAGATATGAAAAAAGTAAAATTTATTGAAATAAAATCTGAATTAAGTGGTTGGGGTGGTATGAAAGGAAGTAAATATGTGTTTCCTGACATTAATGAAACGATAGAAGATATGCTAAAGAAAGGATGGGAATACTTAGGATATGTTCCAAATGAAACAAGAGGAACAGGAGATATTGAAACTTTATCTTTAATTTTTCAAAAAGAAGATGAAAAACAATAATTCAAAGAGTGATAAAAATGAATATATTTTTAGAAAAAGTTAATGTTGATGATAAAGAAATCTTATATAGATTATTACAATATTCACTTTATGAAGAAAGTGAAAATGATTTAAATGAAATGAATGAAAATGCAATCTTTGAGTATCAATATTTTGATAAGTATTTTAAAGATAAAGATCGCGATGCCTACTTTATAAAAGAAAAAAATACTAATAAACTATTAGGATTTGCTATGGTAAATACTTATACTAAAAATATAGTTGATGGTCATAGTATAGCAGAATATATGGTTATTCCTAAATATCGAAGAAAGAAAATAGGAAAGAATGTGGTTCTTCCGATAGTTTGTTTAAAACTATCAAAAGATGAGTTGAAACAACTTGTCTTTTTTTAGTCGTTAAGAATA
>CANRHS010000004.1 GCA_947630495.1 uncultured Bacilli bacterium
TCTTAACGACTAAAAAAAGACAAGTTGTTTCAACTCATCTTTTGATAGTTTTAAACAAACTATCGGAAGAACCATATTTTTCTTACTTTTAAAATATCAAAAAAAGTCTGAATTAGAACAAAAAACTTCTGAAAAAGAAGAAATAGATGGACAAATATTTGAACTTGAAAAATATTTTAAAATTGAGGGACAGGGAGTTGGAAGTCAAATAGATAATGGTCTTGAATCTATTAAAGCCTTTTTACAAAATAACAAAAATAATCCAACTGCAATAATTGGACAGACTTTTACAATCGCTGGTGAAACCGTAAGTTTTGAAAGTTATGAAGAGGGCATGGATTTTGTTAATACTTTTAAAGAGAAAAAACAAAATGAATTAAATGGTTTAAAAGAACAATCAGCAACATTAAAAGAAGAAATAAAAATATTAAATAAAACTATTGGACAAATAGATTCTAATTTGGTTTTTTATGATAATTTTGTCTATGCTTATCAAGAAATAGATGTTAAAGATTCAAGTTTTGATGAGTTTTTAGGGTATTCAAAAAAAGGTGGATATGATTTAAAAAATTGTTCTATTAATGAGGCTTTAACGATTTTAAGATTATATTATTCAGAAAATGGTAACGAAGATAAAGATATAAACTTATTTTCATTTTTAGACTATATAAGACAAAATAATAAAGATTATAAAGATATGTCTGATGAAAAATTTGCTGAAGAAGTAAACATTGCTAGAACTGATTTTGCTTCAATGACAGGTTGGAACGGAAAATTAATGGAAATCAATGATACTTTATATAAAATGATGGACATTGATTATTTTTACATGAATGAAGAAGAAAAAAAGGCTTATGGAGTAATTCTTGCAAAAGAGGGGAAAGAAAGAGCAGATTATTATTTGGAAGTAATTGAAGAAAGAAGTCTAAATGCTCGTAAAGGAATGGAAGAGGGGTATAAAACTTTTAAAAATATAGTTTCAAGTCCAGGTAAATTAATGGAAATTGGAACAGCCTTTATGGAGGGTGGTTGGAGTGGATTAGCAGGTTATTGCGACCATATTTATTCTATTACAACTGGTGATTATAAAATGACCGTAAATGATTATGCTAGTCAAACGGTACAACAATTATTTCAAACCATGATTTTATCATATACACCAGTTGACCATTCAACAATAGATGAGTTTGAAAAGGAATACGGATTAGACGCAGTAACTGCCAATAATTTAAGAAAAACAATTACTGAAAGAGCATATAAAGGTGAAGAAGAATTAAGATATTATGAATTATTAGGTTATATAAGTCCTGATGATGGTGGTTTAACGGAAGAAGAAGTAAAAGAATATGAAAAAATGTTCAAATCAATAGATGGAGGAGAATTTTATACAAAATATGTTTTAAAAAGTGCTTATAGTGCAGGTGTTTCAACAGGAAATATGATTCCTTCAGTTGCACTTGGAATGATACCAGTAGTAGGTCCTTATTTAGCCAAAATTTCTTTTTGGGCTTCAGCAGCAGGTGGTACTTATAGAGAACAAAGAAGAAATGGTGCAAGTTGGGGAGACGCAATGCTTGCAGGTGCAATTGATGGAGCATTGGAAGTTGGAACTGAGTATTTTGTTGGTGGTATTCCTGGTTTATCTAAAAATGCAGTTGGAATTGGTGATTTCTTAAAAATGCCATTTGCTCAAAAAGCCTTATTTATGGGAAAAGAAATATTAGGTGAAGAAATTGAAGAAACACTTCAGTTATTTGGTGGTGATTATTTATTAAGCAAAATTACTGGGGACACTTATGCTTTAAGTGATAAATGGGAACAATTACCTGAAACACTTATTTCAACATTTATGTCAACATTAGCCCTTAATAGTTTAACATATGGAAGTCAAACTGCCTTTGTTTATGGTAATACTATGATAAATCTTACTGCTAATGACTGGGCAAATTTATATAACGAGGGATTTAATGCTATTAATTTCAAAAAAATGCTTGATAATAAAGTTGATATGAATTTAAGAGCAACAGAGAATGATAATCCTTTAAATGATATAGCAAAAGTATTAAAAGAAAACGGATTAAAATCAGATATAGGCTTTAAAAATGGAAAATTTATTATAAATGGAATTGAATATACTGCAAAAGAATTTGGAGATATGTTGACAATAGCCTATAGAGGAGAATTTTCTAATGCTGATAATGCAACAATATTAAAAATAATAAGAATGGCTAATAATTTTAGTAAAGAGGAAAGATTAGCATTAGATAAAATTAATCCTAATTGGGAACAAGAATTAAATGTTTTTGAGGCTAGAGAATTATTAAATAATAATCAAGATGTAAAAGTTGATGATGTTGAAACTAAGACTGATGATGGCAAAGTTGATGTAAGGCAAATAGAGGGAGAAGTTGAAACAACAACTGAAACGGCAGAGGAAGTAGTATATCAAGAAGAACAAGATAGTAAGTTGGAAGAAAACATAAAGGGATTACCTGCACCAGAAGTAGAACAAGATACAGAATCAAAAGTTGAAACCCTTGATGTTAATAATGATGATAAGGTTGATGTAGAACAGACTGAAAATCAAGAAAATGTAACGGAACAACAAGAAGTAATTTCCCAAGAAGAACAAGACAGAAAGTTAGCCGAAAAAGTAGAAAGTTTAAATGCTCCTAAAGTAGAACAAGATTTACAAGCAAAAGTTGAAAATCTTGATACAACTCAAAGTCAATCATTATTAACTGGTATTCGTTTGAAAAGAGGAGGATTTGATGAATCAACAACTTATGGGGCTTATAAACAAGAAAATATATTTAAAACTAGTGTTGAAAATATAAATAATGTTATAGAAAAAATAAAAAGCATAAATCCTATAGAACAAGTTTTAATAGAATTAAATGATACGAGGGGATTAAGTTTAGAAATTTTAGATAGTATTCCTGATAATGTTGATATTAGAGTAATAGGTAGTTATACTGAAGAATATTTTAAAGGATTAAAATTTGGTAATCAAAATTTAAGAGAAAAGGCTACTTATTCAAAAAGTGAATTACATGATATTTTAACTAAAATAGAAAGCATAGAGAAAGGAATTAATCCTAATTGGAATCAATATGAAGTAGCATTATATATTTATGAATATTTAAAGAAAAATATGGTTTATACAACTCCTGATAAAGTTAATGATGGAGGTGGAATGACTGGAAGGTCAAGAAATTTTGATTCATTAATTGGATTAGTTAATCAAATATCTACTTGTAATGGATTTGCTTTAATATATCAAGAATTATTAACAAGACAAGGAATAGAATGTGTAAATGTTGGTGGAAAGTATCTTAATGGTACAGAAGGACAACACGCTTGGAATATTGTTACAATAGATGGTAATAGTTTTATAGTTGATTCAATTTGGGATTGTCAAGCTTATGAAAACGGAATTAATCATACAACTGGATTTGGAACTGTAAAACCTAATATGTATTCCCCACGTTCATATTATGATTTGTCTAATAGTACTATTAATTTAAAACAAGAAGATGTAAATAATATGCTAACTCAAGTTTCATCTAGTGTACCAACTACAATTGATTCTTATGATGATATAATTGAAAGATTTGAATCTGGTTTGGAAGAGGGACGAGCAAGAATAGATGAACTTGTAAATGGTAAGAAAAATGTTGTTGAAACTCTTGATATTAATAATGATGATAAGGTTGATGTAGAGCAAACCGAAAATCAAGAAAATGTAACAGAACAACAAGAAGTAATTTCTCAAGAAGAGCAAGACAGAAAATTAGAGGAAAGCATAGAGGAATTGTCTGTACCTAAAGTAGAACAAGATACAGAAGCCCAAGTTGAAACACTTGATGTTAATAATAATGATAAGGTTGATATAGAACAAACTGAAAATAAAGAAGAAATTGAAGAAAATGTTAAATTAATTCAACAAGATGAATATTTTGATTATGAAACTGATTATTATGTTGTAAAGAAAAACTTTATTGAAAAAATTTCTCATTTAGTAAAATTGCGTAATTTATCAAATTCTTTAAAAAATAAACTTCAAAATTATCTAAATACGGATAGTGAATTCGTTGAATTAAAAGTTCATGATTTGTATGAAATTTTGGCAAGTATGAATACTAGATTTTCTTGGGATTTAGAAGAATGTATTAAAATATTTTTAGAAGATAAGGAATTCGGAACAAGATATAAAGAATTGTATGATATATTAACTGATTATAGTAAAAAGACAAAAGGTACTAGGCATAATAATTTGTATAATCATAGATTAGCAGATGATTTATTAACATCAATTTATGAGAAATTATTTCATGAAGATACTAATAATTTTTTAAATGGTGTAGTTAGCAATAATGTAAATGAATTTTTAAATTGTGTTATTGAATTTCTTGAAATTGAAAATAAAATGAGCAGAAAAAATGATATATTGAAAGCAAAAGATGATTTAATGTCAAATTTATCTGTAATTTTATCTGCTGAAGAATATGAAGAAGTCGCAAGACAGTTTGATGAAATGATTAATACAATTCCTATTGATTTAGATAAAGTTATGAACTTTCTTGTTGAAAAACAAAAACTAATAATAGAAGATTGGAAATTCAAAGTTACTAATCCAGATGATTTTGTACCTGGACAACCTTTTAGATTTATATGTCATTCTACAACTTCACCAGAATATAAAGGAGATTTTACATATAGATATGTGTCAACTTCATTATTGACAGAAGAGTTTTATGATACTTATCATAGTGGTTTTGGTTTTATTTTCTCTCCAGATGATATTACATCTGCTATGCCATATGATACCAATACTATGAATTCAGCAGATAGTGCAGATGAATTATTCTTTTACACAACTGTTCCAACAATTTATTCTATGGATAAACTTCTTGAGGCTATGAGAGTACAAAGGGCAGAAAATAGGCAAAAACAATCTGCCCATAAAGTTTATAGTGAATTAGTTATAGATGGTTTTAATCCAACTGCAATTTTCTGCTTTACTGATGGAAGTTTATCTTATAATCAAAATTATAGAAATGCAAAGAAATTACAAGCCCAATTTCCAAATTTGAAAATTATTGAAATTGATTTGACTTTATATGATAATTTTAATTATTCTAGGAGTTCATTTGCATATTTGCTTAGACAACTTAATGATGGGGTTGAAATTCCTGAATATCAATTAGATTCTTATAAGCCTTTCTTTGAAGAATTTATGGCTATGAAAAAGAGTGGAACATACACAGAAGAAGATATAAAAAATTTATTCAATAAACATAAATACTTAGTTAGTGATATAAGAGAAAGAGATATTTTTAGTGGAAAGTTAAGTGCAGAAGAAATGCGATTGGCTATAAAATATAATTATCGCATATCATTAGAATCTTTGTTAAAAGGTGAAAGAAGTATTGAAAGTGGTATCTATAACATTGAAGAATATAAGGAAAATCCTATATTGTTAGAGGTATATCCAGGCTTAAATACATTTATTGATATGTATAGAGATGGAATTATTACAGAGGGATATTTATCAAATGTATTAGAAAATAACAATGTAACTTCTTTTCAAGATATAGTTGATATAACATTAAAAAATGTAGAAAACAGAAAACAAGAATTATTAAAACAATTAGAGGAACTAAGAGCAACTAAATCAAGCATAGAATCTGAAATAAATAGTTCAAAAGATAAGATAAATTCACGAATTGAAGAGATTCAAAAACAAATAAATGCTAATGAATCTAGAATTAAAGAAATAGATGAAATATTAGAAAATGCTTCTGCTATTGTATTTAATCAATATGATTATAATTTTTTGAAAGAAAGAGAAGAAAGATTACAACCTGATATTAAAAAATTAGAGGATTTTGACAGAGAAAATCAATTATTAAATGATAAACTTACGAAACTAAAAGAAGAACAAGAAGAGATAGTTAGTAGAAAACAAGAATTAGAGCAACATTGGTATAGAAATAGAAAGCAAATTCAAGAATTAGCAACTAAACTAAAAAATATAAGTGCAGAAATATCAAAGTTAGAATCTTCAATTAATTCAAATAATGATGATATTTCTATGCAATTTTTAAGAGATAATGTTAATAGAGAGAAGTTATCTTTACAAAAAGCAATTCAAGAATTTGAAGAAAAAACAGGAGTAAAATATGAAGAATATCCTGAACAATTACAAAAGGCTTTAAAATTGACTGAATTTGATTTTGAACATAAAGATAATGATAATTTAAGAACTGAGCAAAGTAATTTAAGAATGCAAATATCAAATTTAGAGTTTGAAATTGATAGTTTACAGAGAGAAATGGATTCATATTTTTTTGAAACAGAGAATAAAAATAAGGCAAATGAAATTGATAGACATATAAAAAGTTTAGAAAAAAGATTAGCAGATTTAGAAAATAGTTCTAAGTATCAAGTTGAAACTCTTGATGTTAATAATGATGATAAGGTTGATGTAGAACAAACCGAAGAAGTCGAGACATTAACTGAAACAGAAGATGAAGTAGTATCTCAAGAAGAACAAGATAGTAAGTTAGAAGAAAGCATAGAGGGGTTATCTGCACCTAAAGTAGAACAAGATACAGAATCAAAAGTTGAAACTCTTGATATTTCTGAATATAAAGTTTTTAAATCTGAAGAAGAATTACCTGCTCAAATTTTTGAAAATAAAAAATATATAAATATTTTTGGTGATTTAGCAGATGGATATAGTTTAAACGAAATTTATCAAACATCTTCTGAAACTAAAAGAAGTGATATAGATTCTTTAATTAAAGTATTACAGGAAAATGGGTTGGATTTAGATATGGCTTTAACTTTATATAGATATTCAATTGGCAGTAATATAATACTAGGTATTAAAAGAGGTACTGCTTCTAAAAAAAGTATTTTTGAAAATATAAAATTAAAATCTAAAGAAAGCTTTATACAAAGAGGAATTTCTCAAGAAATGATTGCAACAATAGACAATTTTGTTAGAAATTTAGATTATTCTTTGCCATTATATAAAAATTATCAATTAACAAAAGAATTCTTTATGAAGCAAGGATTATCTAATAAACAAATTTCTTCAATTTTAACTTATGTAAAAGATATTAATTCTTTATATCATGTTGATTATACTATCGCAAAATTAGATGAAATATTGAATAACACAACATTACAGGAACCTATGGTATTATATAGGGCAGTTAATAGTTCATACCTAAAACAATATTTAAATTCTGGAGAAAGTTTAACTGAATTAGTTGGAAAAACAATATCCGAAACAGGTTATTTAAGTACCTCACCTTTATACGATAAATCTTTATCTGGTCAATCTAAACTTGATTTGGTTTATGAAATATATACTCCAGATGGAACAAAAGGAGTAGATGTAACACCTTTTTCTGGCTATGAGGGTGCTGAAATAGAATATTTACTTGCACCAACAAATCTTTATGTATTTGAAGTAATTCCAAATGTAGTTGATAAAAAGGGAAATACGAAAACCATATGTAGATGTACTACTGACAAATCGTTAATGGAAGCAATGATTAATTCTAAACAAGTTGGTAGGGTTAATGATTTAGAAACTAAAACTGATGATGGTGTAGTTGATGTAGAACAAACCGAAGAACAGGAAAATTTAGATGAAGAACAATTAGATTCATATAAACCTACTGATGAAGTTTTAATGAGAGATAAAAAAGTTATTTCTGATAATGTTAAAAAGTTTGTGGATACTATTTTATCTGAATATGGTGATAATATTCCTCAAAATATAAAAGACTATTTAAAAAGCATAAACATTGAAGATATAGTTCATATTGATAATACTGGAACAATATCATTATATGTTTCTGATGGTGAAATTTATTTGCCTAAAAATGCTTATAATGTTTTATCACTTGTTTCTAAAATACCTGGATTTGGTAAATTAAAAAATCATGTAACTCATAATCAAGATAATATGATTATTAACAATAATACATTCTTAAATTTCATTAGTCATGTATTTTTAAAAGGGTTAACTCCACAAGAATATTTTGCTGAAATAGCATTACATGAAACTTTACACTTGTGTGGATCTGATGGTGCTTTTGCTTTATTTGAGGGATTAACAGAATTTAAAACAAGAGAAATAGCTCAGAAATATGGATTAGAAACTTCTTGTTGTGGTTATCCTAAAGAAACAAGAATAATTTACGAATTACAACAATTGTTTGGTAAAAATGTTATGGATAAAATTACTTTTGCTGATGGATATTCAAAAAAATATCAAATAATTTATGATTCTTTAGGAGAAACAGAGGCAGAATTATTTAAAAATATATTTGTTGAAATGCAATTACAATTTGAGCCTTATATTTCTAAAAAATATCCAGGTGTTTTTGGAATATTAGATAAATGTTATCAATATTCAAAAATAGATTATTCAAAAGTTTATGATATGATAAATGCTTATCGTGAAAGCAAAGGCTTACCTAGAGTAAGTTTTGAAGAAAGTTTACAAACTAAAAAAGTAATAGATAAAATAAAATCTATTTTTGGTAATATGCAAACAAGTAATAATACAACAAATTTATCAGATGAAGTAATGTTAAATCAACTTGCTGAAATATTAAATGCAGTTGAAGATATAGATAATAATTTAGATGTTAATGATGTTTCTAACAATGATACTGATGATAAAATAATGGAAGAAATTTCATCACAATTATCCCAACATAATTTACCAAAATTAATGGAACTTGTAAATTCATTAAAGAGTATAAGTTCTAAACTTGTTTCAACTCTTGAAATTTTGCATTATTGTAGTAATGCTTTGGTTTCCAATTCACAAGCATTTGAAACATTACTTAGTGATTTGTTAGCAAGTGCAACAGATGAAGATTTACTTAATGCATTAAAGTCAAATAAAGTTGATTATTATAGTGATGTAGAGGGAATTTTAGAATTGCTATCTCCAGAGTATAAATTAAAAGCATTTGAATTAGGAATTTTAAAAGAAGATACTATATTTAAAACTATTTTAGACTTTGAAACAAATCAACTTAAAATAGAAAGTTTGAAATATCTTAAAGAAAGTAGAAATATAGTTGATGTTATAGATAATATAACTGCTGAGACAAAAGAAGAAACTGATAAATTAAGAATTTCTGCTTTAAGTTATTTAAAAAATGATATGGATAAAGTATCAATTATCAAAATTTTATCATCTCAAAATAAAGTTCAAGAAACTTTAGCATTGTCTGATATTGAAGCCCAATTAAATATTATTGAAACTATGACTAATGAAGAAAAATTTGAAGTCTTTAAAAATACTAATAGTGAAAAATTAAAGATAAATATTTTATTACGAAATGCTACTTTAATAGATAATAGTTTCCTAAACACATTACCAAGTATTGAAAGAGAGTTGGTAATAGATACTTTATTAGAGAACTTATCTGATATTATTGATACTTATGTAAATAATGGAACTATAAAATATTACAGAAAATTCTTTAATAATTTGAAAGAAAAAATATTAAGTATTTTAAGTACTAGAAGAAATTATTTTGAAACTTATTCAGATTTATATGATGGATTTTATGGAGCCGACCAAAATGCAACTAGAAAATATGTTTCATTTGAAATTTTAACAAATGGTTTCTTTGATTTAGATAATCATCTTGAAGAATTAAGAAAATATTTATTAGAAAAATTTTCATCAAATGAGTATGCTGAAGAAGTTAGATTAAAAAATGAAAAAGGTATAAATGACTTAATTAACAAAATATCTTCTCATAATGGAAAATTAGATTTTTCAGACTACGAAATGATTGTAGAATATTTAGCAGAATATGTTAATGGTGATAAAAATGCTTTACAATCTATAATAAATCAAACATTTAAAAGAGTTGAAGAATCAGAATATAATCGTTTAATGGATATATTAAAATCATATGGAATAACAGATGTACTAGAGGCAAGGAAAGTTTTAGATTGCTTAGATACAACTGGTATGTGTTCTTATGCAGATATTGCTAATATTTTCTTTGATTATTATAAAAATAATCCAGAACAATTTAAAACTGACTTTGGATATAGCATGACAACTTTAATAAATAATAATACGAGATTAAACTCTTCAGAACTACTTTTAGAAATGTATATGTATTTTAATAGCAATTTATTTAAAGATGACAATTATTTCTTTGAATTTGATGGTGAAAAATTTAATTTGATAGAAAAATTTAAAAACTCAGAAAAAATTGATACATCAAGACAAGTATGTTTATCAACTATTATTGATGGTATTCTGGCTAATGCAATAAATCAATTCCTAAAATATAAAAATATTCCTATAGAATTTGAAACTACACCTTATGAATATAAAGGAAAAATGGCAAAAAATAGAGAAGAAATAATAACTAAAATAGCAAATTCCCTAGAAAATGGAAATGTTGTTTCACTTGCTATTTTAAGTACTTCTAAAACAGTTAATTTTATAAATAATTCAGGAGAAATATTTCAAAATACTAAAATTTGGAGCGAAGGTGGAGGTCATGCAGTTTTTGTAACTGGCTTAGATTCTAATTATATATATGTTTCTACTTGGGGATATGAGGCAAAAATTCCTATTGAAGATTTGGTTGGTAATCATTTCATCATTAATGTTAGTTCTTTAAAATATCATAGTAAATAGAAAATAAAAAATTGATTTAATTATAACGAATTAAAGAAAGGAGATTATATGGAACAATTTGAAAATATTACTATTCAGAATTTTGGTACAAGAAATCCAAATAGTAATCAAATGTATTTTAATAATTTAAAAGAGGAAGAGAAAAAGGATTATTTATCATTATACATTACATATTCAAATCTATTATATAAATTTTTACTAGAGCAACTTAATTTAAAAAAGTATGATGATATGATAATAAATGCTGATAATCATTTTCAGCCAGTAAATGTTAATGATATGGATATTTATCAATACTTATCTATAAAATATTTAAAATACATTTATATAAGAAATAATTTATATATTGAAAGATTATCAAATGAGGAAATGGAGTATTTAAAATTAAAAAACAAGAATCATGATTTAGAGTTAGATAATGATACTAGAAATTTTATTTCAAATACCTATTTGAAAGTTATATCTGAACAAATAGATTCTAAAGTAGTAAATATTAGTTATGGACCAGATAATCTCCGATTTTATAAGCCAAACAATGCTTTAATTATTGCAATTCGCTTTGATGATTATTATAAAGAAGTAGGGGAAACAAGCGAGGAATGGGAAGCTAAATATAATGATAAATTATTAGAACTAGATATGATAAAAGCTTGCTTAAATTCTAATTTAAAAAAGAGTGGTATTAAAAGCGAAGTCATAATATATAACGATTTTAGTGTTATACCTTTAAAACATTAGAAATAATGTTTTGAATGTGGAAAAAAATGAGATAAGTGTTAATAATTCAATTAAAATGTTAAAAATTCTTTAAAGATGGTGTAAATCGCATAATACTATTATTAGAAACCTTTATCTAAAGAAAACAACAAGATAAATTACTTTTGACTATTTTATAATAATAAATGAAAATGAAATGAAACTAAATAGTGACATTTTAACTTTAAACTTGGAAATATTAGATTTAAAAGATTAGTTAGCTAGTCTTTTATTTTTTACTTATATATTGTATAATTATTATAGTGATGTTTATGGATAATAGAGTTTTTACTATATTAAAAATTGCAGTTAAATATTTAATATTAGTTTTAATATTTAAAAATATTCATTATTTAGTAGGTATTAAATTCAATGATTTAGGATCTTACTTTATTCTTTTTATTCCAATTAATTATTTAATAGTTAAATATTTAATATTAATAGAAATTAAAAATAATAATATAACTAGAAAAGATGTTTTATATTATTTAGTACTTTATATAACAGGGATTAATTTAGTATTCAATATGCCTATTTGTATGACATTATTATACTTATATTTTTAATATTATCAAAAGATAAGAAAGACAATCAAAAAGAAATAATTGAAAAGAATATAATAGAATATAAAAGTAAAAAATAATAATTTACATTTTTATGTAAACTTAAATAAATTTTAATTATTAATTTTCAAAAAAATCTTGTATAAAGTTGTAAATAGATATATTATAAAAATGGAGGAAAAAATGGAAGAGAAAAATAATGTTTTTAAATATTTATTTATAGTATTTTTAATTTTAACTTGTATATTAGGAGGATTTATAGTTTATGATAAGTTTATAAAAGAATCTGATAGTAATATTCAAGGTAGTAATAACAATTATTCAGATGATAATTCAGAACAAGATACTAATAATTCTCAAGATAATAACGTAAATGCCTTTAGTGAAAATAGTTATGATAATTTTAAAGAAAATTTTATTAAAGCAAGAGAAAATTATTATGCTGAGGTTAAAGATAAAGCATATTTTGTAAGAAATACTTTAGCAATTAGCTTAGATAAAGATGGTAATTTATATTATTCTAATGAAAATTCTAAAGAAACAATAGCAACTAATGTTTTAGATTTTGATTTTCTATATTCAGGTAATGGTGGAGAAAAGGTTTTATATTTTATTAAAGAAGACGGAACTGTTAGTTGTGCTAGAGGAGTAGTTTTAACTCCAACGAATAATAAATTAACTTTTGATAAAAATAATTTAGATATTAAAGATAATATTGGAGGATATAAGAATATTATAGGCTTCCAAGATGGTATAGTTTCTATTTGCAATGAAATTTGTTCAGATTCAACATCACCTATGTTTATTGATATAAATGGAAATATGTATAATGAAAATATTAATTAAGGAGGAAAAATGGAAGAGAAAAGTAATGTATTTAAATATTTATTTATAGTGTTTTTGATTTTAACTTGTGTATTAGGAGGATTTTTGGTTTATGATAAGTTTATAAATAAATCCAATAGTGATATTAACAATAATAATGACATTCAAGATAATACAAACAATGATGATTCTAATTCAGTAGAAGATAATAATAGCGATAATTCTAATAATCAAGTAGAGGATAATAGTAGTAATGATAACAATAATGGTAATATTCAAAATTCTAAAAATGATATAGAAAAGTTAAAACAAATATTAAAACAACAAGCTTTTTTAAATGTTGAGCAAAGTGTTGAAAATTATTTTGAAGGATATTTGAATCCTATTGTTGAAGTAATGGTAATCAAGAATGTAGCATCAATTTCAGTTAAACAAATTAAAGATTTAACGGAAGAGGATATCGCAAGAATTATTTGTTCAATTTCACCTGCTAAAATGACTAGTATATATCCATATAATACAAGAGATACAGAACAAATTTATCAAGATAATGAAGTTAAGGAATATGTAAAAAAATATTTTAATAAAGATAATTATAGTTTTTCTAGTTTTAAAAAGTATGATGAAGAGTTTTTTGATGATAGTATAGTTTTAAATTCAGACAAATCACTTACTTGTAACAATGTTACTGTTTCAAGAACTATTGAAGTAACTGATGTTATATATAATGAAGATACTGGAAAAATATTAGTATATATAGATGCGATTAATCCTGGACAAGCAGGAGCGTCTAATATAGATTTTACTGGTACTATTGAATTAAAATATAATAATGGTAACTTTAATATTGTTAATTTAGATTTTGTAGAAGTTTTAGATTAAAATTAGATGAAATATTCTAATTTTTTTTAATATTATTTAAATTTTTTCTTTTTTTAGATATAATATAGTTGTTGAGGTGGTAAGATGGATTATATTATAATTGGAGGAGGAGTTTCTGGAATGGTTGCTGCCATTAATTTAGCAAGAAATGGAAAAAAGGTAACTATTTTAGAAAGAAATAATAAACTAGGTAAAAAGTTATTATTAACTGGTAACTCGAGATGTAACTTTTGGAATCAAAATATAAATATAGATTGTTATCATGCAAGTAATAAAGAATTATTTCAAGAGTTTTTAACTAATAATCAAGATAAAGTTTTAGAATTTATTAATTCAATTGGAGTAATATCTAAAAATATAAATGGTTATTATTATCCTTTTACGAATCAATCTGTTACAGTTTTAAATGCTTTAGTTACAACTTTAAATAACTTAAATGTTAATATTATCTTAGATTGTTTAGTAGAAAAAATTGAAAAGAAAGATAACTTTATTATTTACACCAATAAAGGAATTTATCAAACAAGTAAAGTAGTCTTAGCCATGGGTGGTGCAAGTTATTCTAAAACTGGAAGTGATGGAATGGGTTATAAAATATTAAATAGATTTAATCATAAAGTTAATAAAATTTTACCATCGCTTTGTAAATTATATGGAAACTATAATTTTAAAGATTTAAAAGGTGTTAAATGTGAAGTTAATTTATCTTTAGAAGAAGATAATAAGTTAATTAAAGAAGAACATGGAGAATTATTATTTTTAGAAAATGGTTTAAGTGGTATTTGTTTATTTAATTTAAGTGGGGATGTTGTAAGAGGACTTAATCAAAATAAAAAGGAAGTAATTTATATTAATTTTATGCCTTTTATTAAAAAAGATAAAGTATTAGAGTTTTTAGATAAGAAAGAAAAAATAACTAATTATAATTTAAGAAGTATATTAGAAGGATTTTTAAATTATAAACTAGTTAATTTGATATATAAAAAATTAAAGTTAAATGATAATATTAAATGGAAGAATGCATCTAAAGATAAAATAATTAAAGAGTTAACGAGTTTTGAGTTTATTCCAACTTCTAGTTCTAATTTAGATGAAGCCCAAGTAGTAACAGGAGGATTAGTTCTAGATGAAGTTAATCTAAAGACAATGGAATCTAAGAAAGTTCCAGGATTATATATAATTGGAGAATTATTAGATGTAGATGGTATTTGTGGTGGTTATAATTTAGGATTTGCTATCATGAGCGCGCTTGAGGTAAGATAATGATTAGAGTAAGACAAGTTAAAATAAAAGTATTAGAAGATAACTTTGATAATTTAGTTTTAAGGTTGAGTAAAATATTAAAAGTAAATATAAATGAGATAAAAACTCTTAAAATATCTAAAAAGTCAATTGATGCTAGGAACAAAAATGATATTTATTTTGTCTATGAACTTGATATTAAATTAGATAATGAAGATAAAGTCTTAAAAAGAAATAAAGATATTATTAAAGTTTCCGAAGAAGAATTAAAGATTAAAAAAGGAACTATAAAATTAGATAATAGAATAATTATAGTTGGGATGGGACCAGCTGGTTTATTTGCAGGATATTTACTTTCCAAATATGGATACAAACCTTTAATAATTGAAAGAGGTAAAAGGGTTGAGGAAAGAATAGTTGATGTTGAAAAATTTTGGAGTCAGAATATTTTAGACCTTGATAGTAATGTCCAATTTGGAGAAGGAGGAGCAGGGACATTTTCTGATGGAAAACTTAATACTTTAATTAAAGACAAAGAACATTTTAAAGATAAAGTTTTAGAAATATTTATTGAAAATGGGGCAGATAGTAATATTAAATATCTTGCTAATCCTCATATTGGAACCGATGAATTAAGAAAAATTATTAAAAATATGCGGGATAATATTCTTAAAATGGGTGGAGAGATTTTATATCAAACTAAGCTAACTAATTTACTAATTAAAGATAATAAGTTAGAAGCAATTGAAGTTAATAATAAAGAGATAATTCCTTGTTCTAATTTGATTTTAGCAATTGGTCATAGTGCCAGAGATACATTTCTAATGTTAAAAGATAATTTAGAAATTACTTCGAAACCCTTTGCCGTTGGAGTTCGGGTAATGCATAAAAGAGATATGATAGATACTAATCAATATGGTAAATTTAAAGATATCTTAGGACCAGCTAGTTATAAATTAACTTATCAAGCAAGAAATAGACGAGGAGTATATACATTTTGTATGTGTCCAGGCGGGTATGTGGTAAATGCTTCCAGTGAAAAAGAAGGATTAGTTGTTAATGGGATGAGTAATAAAAAAAGAGATACCGAAGACTCTAATAGTGCCGTTGTTGTTACTATTTCAAAAGATGATTTTGGTTCTAACATATTAGATGGAATGAAATATCAAAGAGATTTAGAACAAAAAGCCTATAAATTAGGAAGTGGTAAAATTCCTATCCAATTATATAAAGACTTCAAAGAAAATAAAAAAACAACTTCCCTTGGTTCGATTAAACCAATTACAAAGGGTGAATATACCTTAACTAATTTAAGAGAAATATTACCAGATTATATAACCGAATCGTTAATTGAAGCAATTGAGGAGTTTAATAAAAAAATTCTAGGATTTAATCAGGATGATACTATTTTAGCAGGAGTTGAAACAAGAACCTCTTCCCCAATTAGAATTACGAGAGATAATCATTATGAAGCAAGTATTAAAGGAGTATTTCCCTGTGGCGAAGGGGCAGGATATGCCGGTGGGATTACCTCATCAGCAATTGATGGCTTGAAAGTTGCACGAGAATTAATTGAAAGATACCAAAATAACTAGACAAAACGCTAAAAATATTATAAAATATGCTCGAAAAAGGTGATTCTATGAAGAAAAGAATAGGTAATATATTCATGATTATTTTAATTATAATATCACTTTCAGCATTAATTTATTCAAGTATCAATATTTATAAATGGTATCTTGATAATAAAAATATAAAAAAACTTAGCAAAGAAATAGAAGAAGTTCTTAATATTCAAGAAAGGGATGATAACTCGGAAGTGATAGAACCCGAAGAAGTTCAGATAAATGATCCTTATTTAGACTATATAAAAGTTAATTTATTAGATGTTAACTTAGATGAATTAAAAAATATTAATAAGGATACGATTGGTTTTATAGAAGTTAAGGGTACTAATATTAATTATCCCTTTGTTCAAACTAAAAATAATGATTACTATTTAACTCATGATTATCATAAAAACTATAATGCAGCTGGTTGGATATTCTTAGATTATCGAAATAATATTGATAACTTAGATAAAAATACCATTATCTATGGTCATGGAAGATTAAATAAAGCTATGTTTGGTAGTTTAAAAAATGTTTTGAGTAAAGATTGGTACAATAATATTGATAATCATTTAATTAGAATATCAATGGATAATAAAAATACTTTATGGCAAATATTCAGTATTTATCATCTTAAAACGACAAATGATTATATTAAAGTTGATTTTAAAGATAATAAAGATTATTTAGATTTCATAAATTTAATTAAAGAAAGAAGTATTTATAATTTTAATACAAGTGTATCAGAGAATGATAAAATATTAACACTTTCAACTTGTTATAACAGTTCAGAAAAATTAGTTGTTCATGCTAAATTAATAAAATATCAAGATAAGGAGGATTAGATATGGCAAATATAAATGATTATTTAAAATGGAGAGGGGATATTAAGTTTTCTAAGGATTATCCTTTTAATGAAATAGATAGTATGATTCTAGCCAGATTTTCTTATTTATTATTTAGTAAAATTAAAATGAAGAGAGTAGAAACAATTCAAGATATCGCTTTAAAAATGCAAGATTTTCCTGATAATGAATTTTTATATAATGGAGATAAAGAATTAATTACGAATTTAGGTACTAGTTTAAGATTTAAAGATTTAAAAGTAACCGATTATGTTGAAAATAATAATAAGGATAGAGAAGAACAATTTGGAGCAATTACTATCCATTTATCTCTTAAAGAATTATATATTTCTTATTTAGGAACGGATATGTCAATATTCGGGTGGAAAGAAGATTTTAACATGGGGTTCATGGATACAGTTCCTTGTCAAATTGCAGGAAGAGAGTATCTTCATAAAATATCTTTAAAGTATCCATCTAAAAGAATTCGAATTGGAGGACATTCTAAGGGAGGAAATGTAGCAATATTTGCAGCAATCACCTCTCCTAAAAGAATTCAAACCAAAATTATTAAAGTTTATAACTATGATGGACCAGGATTTAGTAAAATTATAATTGATAAATATGAAAATCCTAATATCTTAAAGAAAGTTGAAACTTATATTCCTCAAGACTCAATTATAGGAAGAGTTTTAAATCATAAAGAAAAAACAACAATTGTTTATAGTCTTGAAAAAGGAATTTTAGAACATGATATCTTTTCTTGGCAAGTATTTAAAGATGATGTTATTAAACTAGAAGAAAATACAAAAGCAAGTGAAGCAATCGATAAAACTTTAACTAATTGGATAGAAACAACAACTGACATGCAAAGAAAAATATTTATAGATGTTATCTTTGATTTAATTTATTCAACTAATGCAAGTACTTTTTTAGAATTTGCTTCTGATTTAAAAAATAATATTCCAAAGATTCTAAAGAAATATGGAGAAATATCTAAAGAAGATAAACAAGTTTTAACAAGTATGATTATTAAACTTATTAAATCTAATCTTGGAGTTAGAAAAAATGAAGGTATAAAAATGATTCTTGATATAAAAGACGAGTATATGAATAAATTAAAAAGAGTTAAAGAAAGAGTATAAGAGGTGATGTTTATGAATAAAGTTGTTATGTATTTTTTGTTATTTATTATTTATGCCTTTTTAGGTTGGTTAATGGAAGTATGTGTTACTTTAGTTAAAAGTCATAAGTTTGTTAATAGAGGATTTTTAATTGGACCTTATTGTCCTATTTATGGATATGGGTGTTTATTAATAATTATTTTATTAAGTGATTTTACGAAGTATCCAGTTGTCTTATTCTTTATGGCGATTATTATTTGTTCTATTCTAGAATATATGACTAGTTTAGTTATGGAAAAGTTATTTAATGCTAGATGGTGGGATTATAGTAATAAGAAGTTTAATATAAATGGGAGAATTTGTCTTGAAACTATGCTTCCTTTTGGAATACTTGGATGTTTAATTCTTTATATAGTTAATCCTTTTATAGTAGATTTATTAGATAATGTTCCAAGTTTAGTTTTAAATATAATTGCTAGTTTAATATTTATCTTATTTATAGTTGATAACGTTATATCATTTAATGTTGTTTCAAGTTTGAAAACCGAGATTAAGAAGGCTGAAGCTGATCAAACAGAAGAAATTACTAAGAAGATTAAGGCAATTCTATCTAAAAAGAGTATTTTACATAAACGTTTAGTAAATGCTTTTCCACATATTAAAACAAGAAATGAGTTTTTAATAGAAATTAGAGCCAAAATTGATTCTAAGTTAGAGAAATTAAAGAGGAAATAGGTTAATAATTTATTTCCTTTTCTTATCAATATTTGGAAAATAAAGGCAAATTTTGTTGTTAAACATTAGTTAAAATGTCATCGATTTTATATAAGTTTCTTTATAATTCCTCATTGACAACAGGAACCCAGTAACAATTCTTATAGATTTTGTAATATCTTAAAAATAAGATATTACAATAAGTATGGCGAATTATTACTGCCTATTATCAATGAATGCTTATAAAGAAACTATTAAATAATGGTAGTGACATTTTAACTAATGATAAGGTGACATTTTAAAAAAAGATTAACATAAAGGCAAATTTTGTTTGACTTAGTAGTTTATTAATGATAGAATGGTTGTAGGAGGAGTTTGTATGGAAACAAGTTTTTTTAAGAAAATGATAAGTATTTCATTTTTATTTATTTTTATGTTTACTATGAATGTTCAGGCTAAAGAGGTTATTTATACTGGTAATGGACAAAATTTACAAAAGTTCATTGATGATAATGTTGAAAGTGGTGATACGGTTAAATTAACAAGCCCTTCTTATACTTTTTCAACTCTTGAAATCAAGAAAGATTTAACTTTAGAAGGAGTAGGTAATGCTGAATGGTCAACTAGCTCAGGTATTAAAAATTATCCTACCACAAGAATTACGGGTGAAATTATTATTAAAGATAGTGCAGAAAATGTAGTTTTAAAAAATATTTTTATGCAAAATGGGAAGGTTACACAAAGTGATCTTTCAATTATAAAAGTTACTACTCAAGTTAATTTAACTTTAGATAATTTTGCTAATCATTATGTAACTGGTAACACAGTAGATAATGTCAATACACTTAATTTAGATGAAGGTTCAGATAATTCAAAGGTTATAGTTAAGAATTCTATATTAATTCCATTATATGATGTTTTTTTAGTTGAAGCTGGCGATATTAAATTTAATATTGATAATTGCTATCTTACAGGAAAAAGAATTTTTGATTTTGATGCTTCTTCTAATGCTCAAAATAATAGTTTAACAATCAATAATTCTTATTTAGAAGGAACAGCTGCAACCAATGCAGCCAAAATAAAAACAGATGAAGTTATTGCGATAAAAAATCAAGATAAATTAACAATTGATATTAACAATTCTACGTTAGTTGGTGAAAAAGTGTTTTCTTCTAGTAGTCCAACTCATATCTTTGATTTTGAAGGAGAAAATAGTAATGTTACTATTAATATTAAAGATAACTCTATATTAAGAGATAGTGATGAAAGAGATAGTAATATCTTTAAATTTGGACAATCCAAAAAAAATAGTAATAACGTTATTAATGTTGATAATACTGTTAAAATGACTAAAGAAGAAGATGATGAAACGTTTACTATAAAGGATAAATATTCAATAGATTCTGTCGATAGTGTAGTTGTAGGAATTTATGATTTCACAGGTAATTTAACAGTTAAAGTTTACGATAAGAATGATGTTCTTAAAAGTGAATTAGATGAAATTGTTAAAAAAATACCTAAAAATTATAGATTTATTGGTTGGTATACTGATAAAGAATTTATAGAAGATAAAGTTTTTGAAGTAAGTACTCCAGTAAGTGAAAATATTGATTTATATCCTAAAACAATTGAGTTAATTACAGTTACTATAAAAGATCAAGAATTTATAATTGATAAAGGGTCTAATTTAAATAGTTTAAAAGAAGATGATAAACAAAGATTAGAAAATGTTTTAAAGGCTGATGATAAACAATTTAAAGATTTTGTAATTGAAGGACAAGAAGATAGATATACTAAGGAATCAATTGAAAGTGTTACTCTAATTCCTAAATATACAGTTGATGTAACTATCAAAGAAGAAGGTTCTCAAGATGTATTCCATAAAATTACTTTAGATGATGGTCAAAGTTTAAAAGATGTATCTTCAGAAGATACAACTTATTCTAACTTAATAAATGACATATATTTTAATTGCTTTTATAAAGAAAATCAAAAATTTGATACTGATACACCAATTGATAAAAACATTGAACTAACAATAAAGAGAAATGTTAAAGTAAGTGTTAATAGTAATGATCACTATGTATTAAAGGATAGTAAATTAAGTGATGATAACGAATTAAATAAAGCACTTGAAGAACTAGCAAAAGGTACTAATAAACAATTTAAGAAGTATTATGATAATACTAATAAAAGAGAAATTGAGGCTCAAAGTAAGGCTGATATGGATATGGAAATTATTGCTCAATTTACTGTTGATGTAACAATTGATAAAGAGAAATTTACAATTGATGAAGGTCAAACTTTAAATGACATAAAGGGTGAAGATTTAGATAGATTAAATACTTTAAAGAATGGTGAATATTTTTCAAGATACTTAAAAGATAATGAAACTTTTGATGAAAAGACTCCAATTAATGAAAACACAACTTTAAAAGTTATGCGAAATGTTAAAATTACAATTAAAAGTGATAGTCAATCAACAGAAAAATACATTGAAGAAGGTTCAATTTTAAGTTCTTCAAAAGATATTATAAATGCTTTGAAAGAACTAGGTAATGTTCAGCATAAACATTTAAAAGAATATTATAATGAAACTGAAAAAAGACATATTACTTTTAAAGATTTAGAAACATATCAAATAACTAAAGATAGTGTTATAGTTGGTCGTTATGAAGTTAAAGTAACAATAGAAGAAGATGGGGAAACTAAAAGAGTAATAACGATAGATGAGAAAAATAATTTGTCATCTGCAAGTGGTGATGATAAAAAATATTTAGAAGATTTAAAAGATGATCCATATTTTGCAGGATTTATTAAAGGTTCTGATGAATTTAACATGGATACAGAAGTTTCAGAAGATATAACGATATCAATTAAAAGAAATGTTAAGATAACTATAAATGGTACAGATTATTATCTTGAAAAAGGTAAAAATTTTGGTGAATCATCTTCAATTCTTGATGCATTAAAAGAATTAAGTAATGTAAAAGATAAGGCCTTAAAACATTATTATAATGAAACAGATCATAGTCCTATATTATTTGATGAAGTTGAAAGTTTTATAGCAACGAAAGATATTGTAATTACTCCTCGATATACTGTTGAAGTAACTATTATAGATGGTAATGAAAATAAAGTAATAATTATAGATGAAAATCAAGGCTTAGAAACTGCTACTTCTGAAGATAAAGAATATTTAGATAATTTAGTAAATGATGACCTTTATTTCTCAAGATTTGTTGATGAAGATGGAAATACTTTTACAACTAATACTCCAGTTACTCATGATATAACTTTAAAAGTTATGAGAAATAATAAAGTAACAATTGCTGGTAAAGATTATTATCTTGAAAAAGGTTTAAAATTAAGTGAAAAAGTAGAGATTACAAATGCTCTTGAAACTTTAAAGAATGTTCAAGGAAAACATTTTAAAGAATATTATGTTGGAGAAGATGTAATTACTAAAGATTATAAACCAACTAAAGATATCGTTATTAAAGCACATTACACTGTTGTAGTAACTATTGATGGTGAAGAATTTACAATAGATGAAGGAGAGTCTATAAAAGATATAAAGGGTGCTGACTTAGAAAGATTAAATAAATTAAAAAATGGTAAATATTTTGCATCTTATTTAAAAGATGGACAAGAATTTGCAGATAGCACTGCTATATCTGAAGATACAACTTTAACTATTAAGAGAAATGTTAAAGTAGTTGTAAATGATACTGAATTCTATGTATTAAAGGATAGTAAATTATGTGATGATACTAATTTAAATAATGCACTTGAAGAATTAGCAAAGGGTACTAATAAACAATTTAAGACTTACTATGATGTTACTAATGAAAGAATAGTTGATATTCAAAGTAAGGCAGATAAGGATATGGTGATTGTTGCTCAATTTACAGTTAATGTAGTAATAGATGGAGAAACATTTACAATCGATGAAGGTAAGTCTATAAAAGATATAGAAGGCTCTGATTTAGAGAGATTAAATACTTTAAAGAATGGAATTTATTTCTCAAGATACTTAAAAGATAATGAAACTTTTAAAGAAGATACTAAGATTATGGAAAATACAACTTTAACAATAAAGAGAAATGTTAAAGTAATAATTGAAGATAAAGATTATTATGTTGAAGATGGTCTTAAATTAAAAGATAATGCTGATGTTGTTAAGGCGCTTGAGGCTGCTAAAAATTTAGCAACTAAACAATTCATGGAATTTTGTGACGTGGATACTCAAGAAAAAATTGAAGATCCATTAGAATTAGAGGCTAAAGAAGATTTAAAAATTAAGGCTCGATATAAAATTGATGTTAAGATTAATGGAAAAGATTATATCTTAGAAGAAAATAGTACTTTAGAAAGTTTACCACTTGATGCTAAAGAAGAATTACAAAAGATGCGAGAAGTTTCTAATAAGCAATTTGTTAAGTTTATTGATAAAAATGGAAATGATGTTGACTTTAATAAAACTCTACTTGAGAATTTAGAAATTATTCCAACTTACAATGTTAAAGTAACAATTGATGATGAAGAATTTATAATTCCAGAGGGTAAATCTTTAAAAGATATAGAGGGTTCTGATTTAGAAAGATTAAATACCTTAAAGAATGGTAAATATTTCTCAAGATACTTAAAAGATAATGAAACATTTAAAGAAGATACTAAGATAACTGAAAATACAATTTTAACAATAAAGAGAAATGTTAAAGTAGTAATTGATAAAGATTATTATTTAGAAAAGGGTAATAAGTTAAGTAGTGATAAGGCTATAGTAGATGCTTTAAAAGGATTAAAGAAAGTTACTAATAAACAATTTAAGGAATATGTAAAAGATGATAAAGTTCTTGAAAATCCTTTAGAATTAGTTGCTAATGATGATATGGTAATTACAGCTAACTATGAAATTGAAGTTACAATTGATGATAAGAAATATACTCTTCAAGAAGGACAAAGTTTAAATGATTTAGAAAAAGAAGTTCTTGATAAATTAAAAGAGATTATGAAGAAAGATACTTTTGCTAAATTTGTTAATAGTAAAAATGAAGAAATTCTTCTAGATACTAAGTTAATGGAAAATACAACTATTAATGCTAAATATAATGTTTTAGTTAAGATAGGGGACGATAAGTTTATAGTTACAGAGGGTATGACTTTAAATGATTTAAGTAAAGAAGATAAACTTCGTTTAGAAGAATTAAAGAATAATCATGCTGAAAGCTTAAAGTTCAAAGGATATAAGAATGTTAAAACAGGTGAGGAATTTACTGATAAAACTCCAATTACATCTGATATAGAATTAGAATTAGTATTTGAAGAAATTAAGGAAGAAGAACCAACTCCAGAGGTTAAACCTGATGATAAGCCAACAACAGATGAAACTGATAAACCAGATACTAATAAACCATCTAATCCAAGTAATGATGTTCCTAAGACTTTTGATAATATAATTACTTATATAGTACTTGGAATTACAAGTTTAATTACTTTAATAGGTGGAGTATTCTTTATAAGAAGAAAATCTTTAAATAAGTAAAACTAATAGGATAAAAACTATTAGTTTTTTTAAATAACAATGTAATTTTATATAAAAAAGGACACTTTAGTTGTATTTTTGGGATTTCTTTGATATAATGTAAGAAAGAGGAGATGATACTAATGGATAACAAACCAATTGCAATAGGAACAGATGATTTTAAAGAAATAATTGAAACAGGCAGTTTATTTATAGATAAAACTTTATTTATTAAGGAATTAATAGATAATACTTCAAAAGCCATTTGTTTTCCAAGACCAAGAAGATTTGGTAAAACTTTAAATATGTCTATGATAAATTATTACTTTAATCTTGAATATAAAGATAATACTTTATTTAATGGACTTAAGATAATGGAACAAGGTGAAAAATACTTAAAAGAAATGAATAAATATCCAGTTGTATCTTTAAGTTTAAAAGATACTAAATTTGATGATTATGAAGGATTTATTGATAATTATAAAGAAATAATGAAAACTTTATATAGTAAGTATAATTATCTATTAAAGAGTGATAAATTAGATGAGACAGATAAAGAAGATTTTTTGAAAATTATAAGAAAACAAGAAGATATATTATTACCAAATGCTTTAGCTAAGTTAGTTGGATATTTAAATAAACATTATGAATTAAAAGTAATAGTCTTATTAGATGAATATGATGCACCTATTTTATACGGATATGAAATGGGCTATTATGATAAAATGATAACATTTATGAAACAATTATTTGTAACAACATTCAAAGATAATGGTAATTTAAAAAAAGGAATAATAACAGGAGTATCTAGAATAAGTAAAGAAAACTTATTTAGTGATGCTAATAATATAAATGTTTATAATATAACTGATGTAAGATTTTCAGAATATTTTGGTTTTACCCAAGAAGAAGTAGATGAAGTTTTGGAAGAATATAATTTAAGTAGTAAGGGTGTAGAAAAATGGTATGATGGATATTTATTTGGAGAAACTAAGATTTATAATCCTTGGAGTATCTTAAAATATTTAGAAAATCCTAAACATACATTACAAAGTTATTGGACTAATACAGGAGGAGTTGGATTACTTAAAAAATTAGTTTTTAGAATGAATGATAATTCAACTATCTTAAATGATTTTCATAAATTACTTGAAACAGGGAGAATAGAACATCTTGTTTTAGATATATTCATGGATTTAAAAAATTTAAAAGCAAATAAAAATACGATTTGGACTTTATTCTTATTAACTGGCTATCTAACTCCAATTAAATTTATTACTAATCCAAACGATGTATCTTTAAAAATATCTAATTTAGAAGTTAGAGAAAATTTAGAAAATATGGCTAAAACTTGGTTAAATGATATTAAAGAAGATGAAATAGATTTTGCTGAAATCTTAAAGGTTGGAGATATAGATAAATTTAAAAATAGTTTTAAAAGTATTGTTCAAAGTGGTTTTAGTTATTATGATGTACCTAAGAATCAAGAAGGAGAAAACTTCTATCATGGATTCGTGATGGGACTATTGTATGATTCAACTAATAGAGTCTTTGATATTACAAGTAATCGTGAGTCAGGTGAGGGAAGATATGATTTAGTATTAAAACCAATTAATAATAGTACTAATAATGCATATATCATAGAACTTAAATCAGCAACGAGATTGGGACTTGATAAAACAATCGAAAATTCTTTTAGTCAAATAGAGAAAAAAGGCTATAAAGAAACTGTTAAAGAATTTAATGTTACTGAAATAGCAATTGCTTATATTGGTAAAAAAATAAAAATTGAAACAAGATAGGACTATCGAGTCTAAAATACTTGATAGTTTTTATATAAAAAAACATTGCTTACTGGCGCAACGTTAAAAGCCTCTATAAGTCCCAGACTATAAGTAAAGGACTAAATTATCAATAAATATAATACACTATAAAAATGTATCTGTCAAGATGCATTCATTAATTAAAATTAAGAAAAATAGAAATCATTAGACTTCTATTTTTCTTCATATTTCTTTTCAAAATAATTAATAATATAATATAAAATACTTGAAATAACAGCAAGAATAACAACTGATGTAATAACTAAATTAATATTAAATACTTGAGAACCATACATGATTAAATAACCTAAACCTGCCTTTGATACTAATAATTCACCCATGATAACGCCTATTAAATTCATACTTACGTTAACCTTAATTGTATTGATAATATTTTTTATATTAGCTTGGAGAATTACTTTAGTATAAATATCTTTTTTAGTTGCTTTCATACTTTTTAAAAGAGTTATATAACTTTGATTAGTATTAGAAAAGAATGTATATAAGTTAATTATTGTTATAAATAAAGATATCATTAGACTCATGACAATTATAGAATTAGTACTGGCTCCAACCCAGATAATTATTAAAGGTCCAAGTGCAACTTTTGGTAAGGAATTTAAAATAGTTAAGTAAGGATCAAATACTTTAGCAAGAAAATCATTTGACCAAAGAATAGTTGCAATTATAAAACCAAGTCCAAAGGAAAGAAGACAACTAATTAAGATTTCATATAAAGTTACTAAAATATGACCTACTAAGTTATTAGCACTTATTAATACTTTTAAAGTAGAAATAATCGATGATGGAGAAGAGAAAAGAAAAGTATTAATGATATTAAGTCTTGCTAAGAGTTCCCAGATTAAAAATAAAAATACTATAATACTAAGTTGAGTTATGTAAATTAGATATTTTCTTAACTTTATTTTCTTTAAGAACTTTACATGTTCTAAGCTATAAGTGGACATCTAAATCCCTCCATATCTTATCATAATATATACTAAATTCAGGGGCTTTTCGATTATCGATTGGCAATCCTTTATTAGTTAAATTTACATCATATATCTTTTTGATTTTACATGGCCTTTTCGATAAAACAACAATTCTATCAGCCATTGAAATTGCTTCTGCAATATCATGAGTTATTATTAAAACAGTTTTACCTTCTTCTTTAATTATTTTATATAAATCATTGGAAAGAGCAAGTCTTGTTTGATAATCAAGGGCACTGTAAGGTTCATCTAAAAGTAAGATATTAGGATTCGTTGCAAGCGTGCGTATAAGTGCAACTCTTTGCCTCATCCCACCTGATAAATTTCTTGGATATTTATCTTTAAAATCATGAAGTCCATATTTATCAAGCATTTTATTAACTTTATCAATATTTTCTTTGGTCTTTGTTTTAGATATTTCAAGACCTATTAAAGCATTTTCTAAAATAGTTCGCCAAGGCATTAGACTATCAGTTTGTAACATATATCCAAGTTTCTTTCTGCCATTAAAGATTACTTGACCATCACTTTTTTCTTCTAGTCCAGCAAGAATTCCTAGAAGAGTTGATTTACCACATCCAGAAGGGCCAACAAAAGCAACTATTTCTTTATCTTTAATATCAATACTTAAATCATCAATTGCTAAAGTTTCACCACTTTTGTCATGATAAATCTTTTTTAAATTTTTTATAGCTAATATATTATCTTGCATATATATCCTCCATTTACAAAATAGTTTATGATAAATTAATTAATTTGAGTGGATATATATAATGGTTATTAAAAAAAATAAATTATTATACAAATTCGGAATTCAACTCCGAAAATGTTGACAAAATTGATTTGATATGTTATTATTATATTAGGTGATGTTAAATGAAATATATTTCAAGAACAATAGAGGAAAAACTAAATTCCATGATTGATAAATATTTGGTTATTATGATAACTGGACCAAGACAGGTAGGAAAAAGCACTTTATTAAATTATATTTCTAGAAATTTAGGTAGAAATATAAATAGGGTATCTTTGGATGATTTGATTCTTAGAAATCAAGCTCAAGATGATCCAGAATTATTTTTAAGGACCCATCAGACTCCTATAATAATTGATGAGTTTCAGAAGGCTCCAAATTTATTGCCATATATTAAAATGATTGTTGATAATGAAAAAGAAAAATTTATTTTTGGTGAGAAAGAGAAAAATGAAACTCTATATTTTTTAACTGGTAGTCAAATTTTTGAAACTATGGAAGAAATATCGGAATCTTTAGCAGGTAGAGTAGGCATACTTGATTTATATGGGTTATCAGAAAGGGAAATAGAAAAAAAAGAAGATGACTTATTTATTCCAAATATTAATGATATAAAAAAAAGACAAAGAACAGAATATAAATCAGTAGTTAGTTTATATGAAAAAATATATAAAGGCTCTTATCCAGAATTATATATAGATGATAAGGATGTAGAACAATATTATAGTGATTATTTTACAACTTATATAGAAAAAGATATACGAAAATTAATAAATGTTAAAGATGAAAATAAATTTATTAAATTTGTATCGTCATTAGCTGCAAGAACTGGGCAAGAATTTATTGCTACATCAGTTGCTTCTGAAGTAGAAATAGATGATAAAACTGCTAATTCATGGTTATCAATATTAAAAAATACAGGTATAATTTATTTATTGCAACCTTATATGAACAATAGTGTAGCACGAGCTGTAAAAAGAGAAAAAATATATTTTACAGATACAGGCCTTGCTTGTTACTTAGCAGGATATGTTGATCCTATAACTTTAGAAAAAAGTGCTTATAGTGGTGCAATATTTGAAACTTATGTTGTCGGAGAAATAATTAAATCTTTTGTAAATCACGGAAAAAATGCTAGAAAACATTTATATTATTATAGAGATAATAATCAAAAAGAAATAGATTTACTTATTAATTATAATAATGTTATTTATCCGATTGAAATTAAAAAAAGTGCTAATCCAGGGAAAGATGCTATTAAAAATTTTGATGTTGTAAATAAATTCGAAACTCAAAATGGTAATGGTATAGTATTATGTATGACAAAGGATATAATAGCATATGATGATAATAATTATATGGTACCAATAGAATATATTTAACTATTGGTATTTTCTATTAAGTTATAATAGTGTGCTAAGAATGAGGATTTAAAAAAGTAAACTAATACAAGAGGAAAGTCAAATGTCCCAAAAAAGCGGACAGTTGAAACTGCTAATACTACTAGAATTTCTATGAAGTGGCTATAAAAAAAATAGGCTGTTTCTAATAAGAATGTACATGACTATAAATATATAGATGAAAATAATTTAATTGAAAAATAAGTAATTTTATCAACTGTCCGATTTTTTCGGACAGTTGATTCTAAAGGGTAGGGATATTATGAAAGTTAATTTAAAGGATTATGATAAAGGTTCATTTATTAAAATTATAAGAGAATGGACAGGCTTAACACAAAAAGAATTTGTTAGGTAAAAGTTTAAGAACTATCCAAGAATATGAAGCAGGTACAACTGCTTATAATATAAGAACTTTAGAAAAAATAAGTAAAAGATTTAATATTTCTATAACTGCAGAGAAAAACAAATAATATTGGAATAAATGCACAACAAAACGCGGAAAAGTTGCACAATGAAATCTGGAAAAATTGCACAATAAACTTGCTTTATAATTAGTTTTATGATATCATAATATTGAAAGGAAGGTTAAAGTGAGTTTAAGAAAAGAAGGGTATAAAGAAAGATTAATTGATAAAGAAATTAACGAGAATTTAAAAATATTTGGAGCAATTTATCTTGAAGGACCAAAATGGTGTGGAAAAACATGGACAGCTTTGAATCATTCTAATAGTGTTACTTATTTAAATAATTCAGAAGATGATTTTAGAGAAAAGCATCTTGCAGAAATGGATGTTAATTTAGTTTTAAATCGAGAATTTCCTGAAACTATTGATGAATGGCAAGAAGTTCCTGCAATATGGGATGCCGTAAGATTTAAATGTGATCAAGATAAAGAAAAAGGGAAATATATCTTAACTGGTTCTGCAACTCCTAAAAAAAATCAACCTAGTCATAGTGGAGCCGGTAGAATTTGTAAAATGAAAATGTATACCATGTCTTTATATGAGTCAGGAGATTCAACAGGAGATGTATCTTTACAAGATTTATTTAACAATAAAGTTGAAAATAAAAGAACTAAAAAGATGGAACTTATAAAACTTGCTGAATTAATTGTTCGAGGTGGCTGGCCAGAAGCAATAGATTTAAGTTGGAATGAAGCAATAAAGATAACTAATAGTTATGTTGAAGCCGTTTTAGATAAAGATATTAATAAAGTCGATGATATTGTTCGAAATAAATCAAAAATGCGAATGTTACTTAGGTCTTTGGCAAGAAACGAAACAGCAATTACACCTAATTCAACTTTAGAATCAGATATTTCTTTAGATGATTCAAAAGAAGAAAAGAATATTAGCAGAAATACAGTTGCAGATTATTTAAATGTTTTAGATAGATTACACTTAATTGAAAATCAAGAAACGTTTAGTTATAAAATACGTTCACGCGCTAATATTGGAAAATTACCTAAGAGACATTTTACAGATCCATCTTTAGGATGTGCTATTTTAAGTATAACACCTGAAAAATTTATGTATGATTTAAATACTTTTGGACTTTATTTTGAAGCATTATGTGAAAGAGATTTAAGAATATATGCAGAGACAATTGGGGGAAGACTTTATCATTATCGTGAAAATAAAACAGGTTTAGAAGTTGATGCAATTATAGAAATTTCAGATGGGGAATATGGAGCATTTGAAATAAAACTTGGTTCTAATAAAGAAGAGGAAGCAGCTGCTAGTTTAAAAAGATTTTATGAAGTTGCTGAAGTTAAACCAAAGTTTATGTGTATAATTATAGGATTATATGATGCTGTAGTTAAAAGACCTGATGGAATTTATGTAATTCCAATTACAGCTTTAAAACCATAATATAAATAATTAATAAAAAAGGAGGAATATTTTATGTTAAATTTAGAAGGAAAAGTTACAATTGTAACAGGAGGAACAAGGGGAATTGGATTTGAAACAGTTAAAGCCTTTTTAGAAATCGGAGCTAAAGTAATTTTATTTGGTTCAAGAAAAGAAACAGTTGATAAATCAATAAGTGAACTAAAAGAATTAGGTTATGAAGTAGATGGATATTATCCTGATTTAAATAATTTTTCAGAAATAGAAAAAGTTATTAAGGAAATTCAAGATAAATATCATCATATAGATATTTTGATTAATAATGCAGGTATGTCTGCTAATAAAAAGATTGAAGAGACAACAAGTGAAGATTTTTCAAAAATTATGGATTTAAATGTCAACGCGATGTTTAATGTAACTAAAGCAGTTGTTCCATTTATGAAAGAAGAAAAAGAAGGAGTAATCTTAAATACAAGTTCTATGGTTAGTATCTATGGACAACCATCTGGTGTTGGGTATCCTGCATCTAAATTTGCTGTAAATGGACTTACTAAATCATTAGCTCGTGAACTTGCACCATTTAATATCAGAGTAAATGCAGTTGCACCTGGAATAACCAAAACTGATATGGTTGCAAGTTTACCTAAAGAAATGATTGAACCACTTATTAAAACAATTCCATTAGGAAGAATAGGGGAACCTCGTGATATAGCAAATGCTTTTCTATTCTTAGCAAGTCCTATGGCAAGTTATATAACAGGAGTAATTTTACAAGTAGATGGAGCAGCTAGAAATTAATATAGAGCGTCTTCGAGAAGACTTAAAAAATTACTTTGGAACAGCTATCAAGTATTCACCTTTAGCAGTTATGAATTTATGCGAAGTAGAAAATGCTGATCCTTATCAATTAATAGAAATTGCTTTAAAAAATAATTTTGACTTAAATAAATATATTATTAATAAAAATTGTATAAAAATTTTAAAATAAACCATTATATAAATGGTGATAAAAATGGAAGAAAATATAAATGCTTTAGATGAAATTCATAAGGGAAGTTGTATGGGGATGGATGCAATTCACTTTATCTTAGAAAAAGTTGAAGATGAAAGTTTTAAAGATATTTTAGAAAAACAATATCAAACTTATCAAAATATCAACAAAGATATTGAAAAAATTTATCCTAAATATAATGAAGGAAAACCCCATTCTACAGGTGCCATGACCAAGGCCATGACTTATTCAGGAATCGAAATGAAAACAATGTCAGATACTAGTAACTCAAAAATTGCTGAATTACTAGTACAAGGTACGAACATGGGGATAATTGAAGGAAGAAAAATTCTTAATAATAAAAAAGTCGACAGCGAAGTTGAACATTTAATTGATAGATATGTTGGAATGCAAGAAAAATACTTAGAGGTTTTAAAGAAATACCTTTAAGTATTTTTTATATAATAAAAAGAACCTTAGGTTCTTTAAGTCAAATTGGTTGTCCTAGTTAGGTTCGAACTAACGCTCGTGGAGTCAGAGTCCACTGCCTTACCACTTGGCTATAGGACAATTTACAAATATATTTTAACACTAAAAGTAAAATAATACAATACTAAAAAATCTTGGAACTACTTGACAGTAATACAAAACTTTGATATATTAATGGCGACTAAGGGAGGGTATATGAAGAAAAAAATAGGATTAATTTTATTATTAGTAGTTACTGTACTAATAACTGGTTGTAGTCTTTTGGAACCAACTAAAGATGGACAAGATAAGGAACAAGAAGTTTCAAATGAACAATTAATTAAAGAAGAAGGGTATACAGTTACTTTAGGAAAAGATTTTACTAAAGGAGAAGTAGATAATTTTGATGTTTTTTACCAAAACGAAAAAATTGGATTTACTTCTGTAAGAGAACCATTTGATACTTTAGCATCAATTAACATTAACAAAGATTCAACACTTGAAGAATATGGTGAAAAAATAATTACAGCTAATAATATTTTAAATACTTTTAAAGAAAGTGAAGATGAAAGTTATATGTATACAACTTATACAAAAATTGTTACTAATCCTTATTACTATTACACAGTTATTAAAAAAGGTTCAGATTCTTTTTGGTTATTTAATTTCTTCTGTAGTAAAGATGATGAAGAAAACGAACTTTCTAAAATAGAAAAATATGCATCAACTATTAAAGTTGAATAATCTATGAAAAATTTATTAATTAAATTAATTAAGTTATATCAAAAAACTCCAGGTCATTTTCATTCTGCTTGTAAATATTATCCAAGTTGTTCTAACTATACAATTGAAGCAATTAATGAATATGGGGCCTTAAAGGGGAGTATACTTGGTATAAAAAGAATTTTAAGATGTAATCCTTTTTCTAAAGGAGGATATGATCCTGTTAAAAAGTAAAACTGTCTATTCACTATAGACAGTTTTATCAAACATATGTTCTTTTGTATCTAATTCAAGTAACTTACTATCAGATATTAAGAAGAAATTATCTTCAAGTATATCTTTACCATCAGATGTAATTGGGTCATCCCAAGTTAAATCTAAATTGTACCAATTATTATCTAAATAAACATAATTCCAAATATGGTTATCACTAGAAATCCTATAACTCTTAATTCCAAACTTTTCTAAGAATAACATCATACTATCCGTATATCCTCCACATAAAGCATATCCTTCAATTAAAGCTCCATAGGCAGTATCTGATTTATAGTTAATAATATTCTTATCACTCCTTGCTTGATCATACTTAGTATTATTAATTATATAATCATGAATTGTCTTTATCTTTTCTCTCGTTGTCATATCATCATTTATATATTTCTTTATAATATCATCAATTTTATAATCTAAAATTATTTTCATATCCTCAGTATAATTTCTATTTATTTTTAAAGTTATCTTTCCATTTTCTCCAAATCCTGTTTCTAAATCTTTAAAACCATTATAAGGATGGACAAAGTTATTAATATTGGAAATTGTAACTTGACTATTAGCAATATTCTTAACATCATCTATACAATTAGTATAATCAGTATCACAATAGAAAGTAAAATTACTCATACCACTATTGATAACTGTATAATAAATATTTAAAATATCTTGCTTATTCTTAGGAGTAAAGTTCGTTGTATTAGAAACATAATTAAAGTTATAATCTCTGTAATTTCCATTCTTAACTAATGTTGTTGCAACTCTATCATTTTTTATAAAATATTTATTATAATAACTAATTATATCTTCCTTGTAATGAAACGTTACGAAAAAAACTAAAATAATTATTAAAATAAAAACTATTCTTTTCATACGCATCACCCAAGTTTATTTTATCACAAAAAACAGAAAAAAATACAAAAAAAGTAACAATTTGTGTAAAATTTTGTTACTTTGTTAAATTGTTTACAGATTTTTGTAATCTAGACTTCAATCTTGCTGCTTTATTTTCATGAACTATATTGATATCTTGAGCCTTATCAATATTCTTAAAAGTTGTTTTTAAAAGTTCTTTAGCTTCTTCACTATTACCATCTTTAATAGTTTTTTCTAACTTCTTAATAGAATTTTTCATACGAGAATCTACTAAAACGTTTTCATTACATTTTCTTTCACTAGTTAAAACTCTTTTTTTAGCACTTTTAATATTTGGCATTTTGTCACCTCTTTCTTAAAACACATATATAATAACAAATTTTTACCTAAAAAGTCAATAATAATAGTAATTTTTTTAAAATAATCCATACTATTTATGGTGATTTTATGCATAAAGTAGATTTATCTAAGTATAATATGCGAAGTGATTTAATAATTGAAGATACTTCTAAGGATTTTACAAAAGAAAGTTATCAAGAAAAAGATATCCAAGTAGATTATATTCAATTAGATTCTAATAATACCTTAAAGAAGAAAAAAGGAGACTATATTACAATTAGTTTTAATGATATAACAGATTCGACTAATTTTAATAATGTCTTAAGTGTTTTAGTTAAAGAATTAAAAAGAATTTTCAAGTTAACTAAGATTAAAGATAATGATAAATGTTTAATAATTGGTCTTGGTAATAGTAAATCAACTCCAGATTCTTTAGGGTATGAAACTTTAAAAAATATAGTTGTAACAAGGCATCTTTATGAAATAGGTGATGTTTCTAAAGAATATCGAAATATTTCTATTTTAGAACCTAATGTTTTAGGTAATACGGGAATTGAATCAAAAGATGTTATTTTAGGAGTAGTTAATGAAATTAAACCAGATTTTATAATTGCCATAGACTCTTTAGCTGCTCTTAATATTGATAGATGTCAAAAGACTATTCAAATAACTAATACAGGTATTCATCCAGGTTCTGGAATAGGTAATAATCGAGGTGAAATATCTAAAGATACAATTAAAATCCCCGTTATTGCAATAGGAATTCCAACTGTTGTTTCAAGTGCCGTAATTGTCAATGATACTTTAAACTATTTAATGAAAAAAATAAGTTATCATAAAAATAACTATGCTAAAGATAAATTAATTAATAAAAATAATCTAAATTATTTAAAAGAAAAATCTAATTTATCTCAAGAAGAAAAAGAAGAACTACTCGGATTAGTAGGTAGTTTGAGTGATAATGATCGGAATGAACTTATTTATGAAGTCTTAAATCCAATTGGTTATAATTTAATAGTAACAACGAAAGAAATAGATTTTATAATAGATAAACTAGGTAAACTTTTAGGAGAAGCTTTAAATAAATCTTTAAATTTTGATTTACAATAATTAAAACTTATTATATAATAGAGATATAATTGAGGTGGCTTATGAATAAAGATGGGTTTACAACAGTTGAACTTCTATTAACGATGATATTAGTTATTTCTATTATGGCAACAACTTCTTCAGTTACTTATACTTATCGTGATAGAAGTAGTTATGAAGAAGAATTAAATGAATTAACTAATTATAAAAATACTGTAACAAAAGTTATTTATGATGATATTTTAACGAATACAACATCAGATAAAATAATTTCTATGAAATCAGCTGGAATTACTAATGAATATTATTTAGGTACATCTTCAAATTCTAATGCTTATTCTTTAAAAATAATTGATGAACCTCAAAAAAAAGGAATAGTCTACGGAAAAGCAGGTCAATTAGTTGAATATATTATTCCAGGTTCTGATTCAAACTTAATTGAGATAAATGGAGTTAATTTTCCAACTTTAGAAAGTAATGTTTATACTTTTGAATTATCTTTTTATCAAAGAAACTTAGAAAAAACTTTTAAAATTAAATTTACTATTTCATAAAATATAAAATTAAGAAAACTAAACTACTAGCAATTAAACCATGCATAAGTCTTGCAATAAAATAATCTTTATATTTTATTTTATAATCACTTAAAATACTAAATACTTGCATATGAATACTAAGTCCACCAAAGGAAATAAAGAAGGTTATAATACTTGCTTTCATTATTAAAGGTAGAGTGGTACTTGAGATAAAATAAATTCCTTGAGTCATTTCTAAGATTCCACATATTAAACTATTAATATTATTACTAAAAGGGAAATTAGCTTTAATTAAAGAAGTTATAATCATAAAGAAAGTAATAATACCATATAATAAAAATAAAATCTTAATAGTATTTAAAATAGAATTAGAGAGAGTTTTAACAAAACTATCTTTCTTTTTTTCTTTTAAAGCATTATTAGAAACTAAATTAACATAGTAATTACGATTAATAATTCCAATAATAACATTAGTTAAATAATGAATAACTAAGATTAAAATACCAATACTTTTATTACCTAAAAAAGAAATACCAATACTTTCTATTATAAATAAGGGGTTAGAAAAATGGGTAAATAATAATAACTTACTTGCTTCTTCTTTATTAATAACTTTATTATCTAAAAGATTCTTTAAATATTTACTATTACTAGGAAAACCACTTAAAGTAGAAAGAAGAAATACAAAAGAAGTTTCTTTTTTCATTTTAAAAACTTTTTCCATAACTGGTCCAAATACTAAAGATAAATAATAAATAGCATTATAATTAATTAATAAATCAACTATAATATAAATAGGTAAGATAGTTGGTACTAAATTATAAAACCAAATAGAGGTACTATTAATAATAGTTTTGATAACAATATTTGAATGATCAAATATTTCAATTAAAAAAATAAATATAAATAAAACTATCAATAAATTAAATTTTTTCTTCATAAATAATCCTTTTTTTGTTATAATTAAGTAGGTGATATTATGTTTAATAAAATATATGAAAAGATTAAAAAATTTATTAAAGAAAATTATAAAGAATTACTTATTTATTTGGCTTTATTAATTATTTTAACTTATCCTCTTCCTTATTATATCTTAATTGGAGGAGGAACAATAGATTTAGAAAAGAGAATAGAACTTAAGAGTGATGAGAAGGGTAGTTATAATCTTGCTTATGTTAAACAAATAAATGCTACAATTCCAACTTATTTGTTAAGTTTTATATTCAGTAAATGGGATTTAGAAGAAGTTAGTAGTTATACAGTTGATGAAAGTGAAACAAGAAGTGATGTAAATAATAGAGAGAGATTATATCTTGAAGAAGCTAATTCTAATGCTATTATAAATGCTTATACTTTAGCAGGGAAAAAGGTTGATATAAAAAGCGATGATTATAAAGTTATCTATGTAAGTGAAGAAAGTGATACAGATATTAAAATTGGAGATACTTTAATAAGTGTAAATGGTGTATCAATTAATAATAACACGGAGTATAAAAAATATTTAGATACTCTTGAAGTAGGAGAAAAATTAGATGTTAAAGTAAAAAGAAATGGTAAAGAAGTAGATTGTTATGCTAAATTAATTGAAGTAGATAATGAAAAAGTAATTGGTCTTTATTTAGTTAATGTCTATGATTATGAAGTTGATCCTAAAATTAATTTAAAATTTCATTCTAATGAATCTGGTCCATCAGGTGGATTTATGTTATCTTTAGCTATTTATGATAGGTTAGTACCTGAGGATTTAACGAAAGGAAGAAAGATAGTTGGGACTGGGACAATTGATATAGATGGAAATGTTGGAGAAATAGGTGGAGTTAAATATAAAGTAATGGGAGCATCGCACGATAAAGCCGATATCTTCTTTGTTCCTAAAGAAAATTATGATGAAGCAATAGAGACAAAAAAGAAATATAAATATGATATTGACATTGTTAAAGTTGAAAAATTAGAAGATGCTATTAAATATTTACAAGAAAATTAAAAAAATATCAAATTTTAATTGTTATTTTTAGAAATTTGGTGTAATATATAAGTGGTGAAACGAAATGGGGAATTTAGTAATCTTTTATGATAAAAATAATGATGTAATAACCTTGGTTAATAATTATAAAAAAGAGTATCAGGCAAATGTTTATCAAATAGAGACAGAAAATAAATATGGTTTCTTTGATAAGCTTAGTAATGATAAATCAAAAGTAAAATTAAAAAGATGTAATCTTGATTTAAAAAGATATAGTAATATTATTTTAATAACTAATCTTTGGCATGATCAAGTACCTGCTCCTGTTTTGAGATTTTTAGAACAACAAACAGGTAATATTAATAATATTATATATATATTATATAATAAGAATAAAGAAGATAAACCTAGTGAGTTTGAAAAGATGGATAAAATTTTAAACTTAAGACGAGATAAATCTTATTTTGTTACTTTAGATAAAAAAAATATTAATGTTCGTGTATATCAATAATATATTGTATAGGGGTGTATAAGTAGTATGAAAAGAAAAATTATTTTAATTATTTTGGTGTTTATTTTAAATTTACTTTGGGTTAATGCTATTTCGATAACGAATGAACTTGCAGCTACTCATGATTTTGTAATTCAGACAACTAAAAAGACGAATTTACAGAATAATCCTTTGATGGAAGACTTGGATGTAATGTTAAAAACTAATCTTTCTTATGAAGGTGAGGATGCTGTTAAAATAGGACATAAGATAGATAACTTCTTAAAAGAAAAAATGGAAGGCAAAGGAGAAGTAATATCTAAGTATGCTATTAATAGTAAATTAGATCCTTATTTAGTTGCTAGTATGATAATTGAAGAATCTGGTTGTGATTCTGAATGTAGTGTATTAGTTACTAAGTGTAATAATGTTGCTAAACTTCGTTATAATGAAAATAATTTAACTGAAAAGTCTTGCTTTGGAGGCATTTACCAAAAGTTTGATTCCGTAGAATCTTCAATTAGAAGTTATGTAAGATATGTTAAAGAAAATTTTTATGATAAAGACTTAACAACCCTAAACGATATTTATAAAGAATATAAAAAAGATGTTAGATGGTTATATAGAGTTAATCAAAAAATGGATAATATAGAGAAATCAACTCCTTATCAAAGTTGATTTTTTAATAGGAAAGTCCATATAAAATGTCAAAAAGTGCAAAAAAGTCTTGCCATATGAAAAAATAAGATGTATAATAATATGCTAAGAAAGTTAGGTGATGATAAATGGAAATTTATAATGTTTATACTTTTAGATTATATCCAACTAATGAACAAAAAACTAAATTAAATTCATTTCTTGGTACAACTAGGTTTATTTATAATTATTATTTAGAATTAAAAGAAAAAGATAATAGTTTAACTTTTAAAGAAATGAAGAAAGATATTCCAGTTCTTGTAGCCAATAATCCTTGGCTTAAAGAAGTAGATTCAATAATACCAAGATGTGCAATTGATAATTTAGAAAATGCTTATATTAGATTTTTTAGTAAATTAGGCGGTAAACCTAAATTTAAAAGATATTCATCTAAAGCAAGTTATAGAACTTCTTGCATAAGAAGAACCTATAAAGATAAAGAATATCAAAATATAAAAGTAGATTTAGTTAATAAAATAATAAAACTACCTAAATTATCAGAAATAAAAATAAGAGGATGTCGTAATCTAGAAAGTTTTGATAAGAAAATAATAAATGTAACAGTAGAAAGAGAAGCCAGAAAATATTATGCCAAAGTTTTAGTTTCTGAATTTATTGAAGTACCTCAGTTCGTACCATCAGTAAACATGGTAGGAATAGACTTAGGAGTAAAGACTTTAATGACAACAAGTTATGGAGAAAAAATAGATAATATTCAAAAACAACTAGAAAAATATGAACAAAAATTAAAAGGATTAAACAGATGGCTTGCAAGAAGTCGTAAAGGAAGCAAAAATAGACAAAAAATAATAACTAAAATCCAAAGATTATATGAAAAAATCAAAAATGCAAAGAAATTCTATAACCATCTAATGATAAATAAAATATTAAAAGAAAATGATGTTGTT
>CANRHS010000005.1 GCA_947630495.1 uncultured Bacilli bacterium
TTCCTTCTAATTTCAAAACTATCAGATATTTTGGATTTTATGCCCATAATCACCCATTTCATGATAAAATTGTTAAGTTAATTAGTGATGAAAAGAAAAAAATTAGAAAAGAATTATTATCTCATAAATTATCTGTACTAAATTATTTTAATAGAGATCCTTATTCTTGTCCATTTTGTGGAGCTTTACTTAACTTTTCTTTTGTCGTCACTTAACGGAGGTGTTATTTATGGATACCCGCAAATTTGACTTTGATAGTTTTCCTATGAAATTAAGTGGAAAAACAGTTATTTACATCTGTCCAAAATGTAAGCACAGATTTGAAGCACCTACCCTAGCTGTTTTAGAATTTGAGCAAGAAGATGAGTGGAATGGTCTTCCTATTTCTACTCCACCCTATGCTACTTGTTCTAAATGCCATAATTCCAAATGTGTGCCTATAGAGTATAAATCAAAAAGAGGGTATCATTATATTTATAAGGAAGAAAATTAATTAATATCAAATATGTATCAAAATAACAAGATTTAAACTCTTGATTTTTGTGTTGCATTTGATACTAAAACTTTTACCATTTTTTCTACGGACTTTCCTATTATATAAATATTGAACACTATTTTCTAATAAAAAGTAATGTTTAACATAAAAGAATAGAAATATTATTAAAATAAAACAAGGTACTATAAAATAAATAAAGAAAATACTTAAGAAAATAAAACTAATTACAAATAAAGCATAGAATAAAGTTACTAATAAATGAATTAATCTTTCATGTTTAAAATTTTCTATTTTATATTTTATTTCTTCAATATCCTTACTTGTAAATTTATAATTATTATTTATTTTTTCTTCTAATTCTTTAATATAATCTAAAATATATTTTTTCATCTATTTTTCCTTTCTAATAATTATTTATTTAATCAAACTTTAATAGTTATAATTGTTATTTAAATTGTCGAATAAACAAAAATCCTTATTTAAATAGCATTTGGAGTTTTATTTTCATAATCAACTCTTAATACTAAAGCAATACTTGAAACTAAACATAATAAATATGAACCTCCATAAGAAAGAAATGGTAAAGGAACTCCTGTAAGGGGCATTAATCCTAATAAGCCTCCTAAGTTAATTACAATATGGAATAAAATATACCAAAATACTCCATAACAAATAAGGGCTCCTCTTGCAGTTGTGCTCCGTTTAGCAATTAAGAAAATTCTCCATAAAACTAAGAATAACAATAGTAAAATACCAACTGATGTAATAAGACCTAATTCTTCAACAATGATTGCAAAGATAAAGTCCGTATAGGCTTCTGGTAAATACAAGTACTTTTGAGTACTATTACCTAAACCTTTACCAAATAATCCTCCATTATTAATGGCTATATAACCATTGCAAACTTGATTACCATCAGAATAAATTCTTTCACATGGTTTCGTAAAATCAAGTCTTCCTTTTTGTCTATCTGAAAATATACTAATTCCCATAACTGATAAGCCAACTAAAGCAATAATACATACACCTATTACAATTAAAGCACTATTTCGTTTTAATTTAAATTTAACAGGTATTTCTAAAAATAACATTCCAACAATTCCAACATATAAAAGCATTGTCCCAAAATCAGGTTGTAAAGCCATGCATCCTGCAACAACAACTGAAAGTAGTAAAGGATAAGTAACACTATATAAACTACTACAATTTTTAACAGTACTATAATGACAAGCAAAGTAAATAATCGTTATAACTTTAGCAAACTCACTTGGTTGAACTGTAAATAATCCAAAGATATTAAACCAACTCTTACTTTCATTAAGAACTTTACCATAAATAAGAACACAAACTAATAGGCCAATAATTCCAATCATCATTGTTGGAGCTAACTTTGAATAATGTCTTGTCTTAAATCTTAAAATTAAAAAAGAAATGATTAAACTACCAATAAGAAAGATAAATTGCCTTATGAAAAAGTTATATGGACTTTTATCAAGTTTCATATAACTAGTAACATTACTAGCTGAGAATATCATAATTAATCCTATAACTAATAATAACATAACACATATAACTAAGCATTTATCAAGTTTCTTTAGCATAAAATCATTTCCTTATTTCTATTTAGATAATATCTTCTATATCATCAGGTGGCATTGAAATAACATCATTAGGATTTGCTGTCATTATTTTTTCAATACTTGGATTTCCTGGATTTTGAACCTCTTCTTGAGTATTATCTATTTTATTTACTTCTCCTTTATCCTTATCATTAGGTTTATTTTTATTTTTCTTATTTTTTATTAGAATTACTACAAGTAAGGCTACAGCAATTAATATTAAGATAATTGCTATAATAATTATTATTGTAACAGTATTATTCTTTTTAGGTTCTTTTACTTCTTCTTTAATAATATTAATTCTATATACATTAGTTAACCCAGATGTATAAGTAACTCTAACTTTAACAATACTTCCATTTACTAAATCCATATTACCTGTTACTTGAACAGTTGCATCGGGACTTTTTGTTTTATAATCTATATCTAAAGTATTATCATCACCTATTTCTAAATCATATTCATACTTATCTTCTTTAAAATCTAAGTCATATCCTTTAATTGTTAAAGATTCTAAGTTAGCAAGACTTTTATCTTCTTCATCTAACTTATTAACTTTAATAGTATATGTTTTAATAGTTCCATCATTAGTAACTGTAATTGTTATTTTATTTTCACCTATTTGAAGGTTTTCATTTCCTTCTATTTTAACTTCAGCATCAACGTCAGTTGGTGTTGCTTTAATTTCTAATTTCTCTACATCCTTTAAAACAGATATTTCATAATCAGTTGTATCTTTATTAAAATCAAGTTCATAATTTTCAATTGTTATATCTTTTAAAGTTGCATCTTCTTCAGGTCTTCTTGCTACATTGATTGTATAAGTTTTACTATCTCCGGCTTCTGAAAATACTTTTATTTGAATTTTTTTGGTATCATCAGTAAAATCATAACTTAATTTAGCAGTTTTTCCTTTATCATTCTTTTCAATATATGATTTACTACTTCCTGGAGTTACAGATATTTCAATTTTTTTAGCTGTATAACTTACAGTTGCATTATAAACAGTATCTCCAGTTTTTAATGCTACTTCTTCACCATTTACAATTAAACTTTTTAAGGTTGTATCTGTATCTAGTACTTTTTTAGTTATAACTATTGTATATTCTTTTGTATTACCTGCTTCTGCTGTTACAAATACTTTATATTCATTTTTTATATTATCAAGATTTCTTGACTCTTCATTATTAGTAAGTGCTTTATTATCACTACTATCAGTTTTTATAGTTGCTTTATCAGAAATTTCATATTTAATTTTAACTTTGTTAACTGTTGTATTAATAGCATCATTACTAACTTCACATGTTTCTTTAGAATCGCATTGCACTTTAATATTATCATTTATAGTAATACTAATTAATTCTGCTTTATCACTTTTACTAGAAGTACTTGGTTTATTATCTTCCGGTTTTGTTGTTTCGCTTCCAGTTGATCCTTCTTGTCCTTCTTTATCAGAAGTTCCACCTGTTGTATCACCTCCTGAAGTTGTCTCATCTTTTTCTTTCTCTTCTGTCTCTTTATCTGTAGTATTTCCATCTGTTTGTTCATTTGTCTCATCTACCTTAAGAACATCACCTTCTACCGCATATACATTTATGCTAAGACCTAATACTAAAACCAAAACTAACCACAATTTAACAATCTTTTTCATAAACACCTCTATATTCTATATGTATTATAGCAAAAAAAAAGAGAGATTTCAAGTATATATAGCAATTTTTTACACATATTTATTGTTTTTCAATTTGACATTTTAGGTTACTAGAAACTAACTTTTTCTCTTTATTACTCACTTAGTTACAATTATCACATTTTATCTCGTATGGGATTTGCAAAGTCCCATCACCACTTGCTATCCTTACGTTTGAATTTAAATTAATAGATGGTCTTACTGTAGCAGGCTCACTATAAAATAAAACATCTAGATTACCACCTATTAAACATGTTGCTATATAATAACCACCATTATCATAAGGTGTTATTAAAAACATACTTTGAGGATTTAGAGGATCTTCAATTGCATAAGCGAACATTTCTCCTACTCGCGGTAATCCTACGTACCCATTCCAAATTGTTTCAGCTTTAGGACAACTTTTAGTAGTTTCATTAGTTTCAGCTTCTTGACATATAGTATTTTTATAACTCCTCAAACTATTTGTTTCTCTTTGAATTAAACCTAAGTAATAAGTTCCTTTTACTAAATATTTTTTTAAATCATCAGTTAACCACTTATTATTTAAATAGTAAGCCCAATAGTTAAGGTCATTAGAATTGGCTGCATCAATGTAATTATGAATACCAGTATCTGGACTACTATATTGTTTTTTTAGAATATCTCCATTTTCATCTCTTACATAATCATCACTTATTAATTTGGTGGTTCCATTTTCTATTCCTACTATTCGATAAACTTTATTATCTACTTTAACATATTCGCCACTTAATCTTTCATTTAATTTTTCGCCTACATAACCTTTTCTTTTATCATTTTTGATTGTAAATGGATCTTCTTTAGTTCCTGAATGTTCTAGTTTAATATCAGATTTTAAAACAACAACTGGACGGACACCCCAAGCAGAAGAATTTGGAGCACCTCCCCAAAGACCATCATCATAATCATTCGCTGCAACAGCATACATAGTAGTAGCGTCAAGAGTATTGTCACAAGATGATGCTAACCACCAGGGATAGCCATCATTTAAATAGCCTTTTTGAAATTTTTCTCCATATATATCAGAATTTATTTTTTCAAAACTTCGAAAATATTCATAAGTATTTAACAATCCAACTGCTGTTTCAACTGTTCCGTATGGTTCTGGATGATTAGAAGCACCATATTCGCTTGTCAATTCCCATTCAGCATCAGTAACAATTATATCTTGATAATTATATAATGTATCAAGAAAATCTTCATTTAGCCAATCATATGCCCAAGACTTTTCAAAATTAGCAGTTTCGCCATAATAAATTCCGGTGACTGCATCTTCTGTTATCATTTTAATTGTTCCATCTGGATTTATTTGGGTTATTCTCCATAATTTTCCGGAATACCAAACATAATTAAAGTTTATATCTTCATTTGCTCCCGATAAATATGTTATTCCTTTATCATCAACAACAGAATTTGACTCATTTAATTTTTCATTTATTATTTTAGAAGCTGGGGGTGCATAATATTCTTGACTTGCTTCTACATGAATCTTACCAGTAAATGTTTTTCCCATATAAGTATTATCGGCACTTTCTGCTAAATAAACTTTTACATGATAGGTAACTTCTCCATTTGCTTCTAAGGTTGCATTATAATCTATATTTTTTTCTTCGCTTAATATATTTGGTGAGCCATAATCACCTGTATCTTTTTTTACAATATATTTAATAACCGTTTTAAATTCAGGTTCTGTTGAGGTTTCCTCTATCCAAACATTATAGTAAGCTTTTACTGAACCTTCATTTTTAACTGTAAATACTAATTCTTGCTCTACTTTCGCTCCTTCTTCATCTGTCATTGGGTACATATTAGATGCCGTTAAAGCATTAGTCTTGTTATCTTGGAAACTAACTTGTAAATCACCTACATTAATAACATAACTATTTTTTCCTAATTTACTACTTCTTAAAACTGCATAACTTGATGATAATATTAATATTAAACTTAATGTTATTACCATGATTATTAATTTCTTTCTACTATTCATAACTACTCCTTTCGTCCAAGAATGTGGTCCACTACTATAATAGTATTATACGATAAATATTTAAACTTTTCAAGTTAATTTTTCAAGTTAATTTTGAAAAAAAGAAAAAGGTAGTATTAAAATACTATTTCAATATGTCTTAATTTGTTGTATTTTGTTAAATTTGGTACACCCATCCACCCTATGGTTGACAATATGTTAATTTTTTTTGCCATAAGGTGTCACATCCTTTTTATCTCTTATATAATCACGATAACATATTTATTGAAATAATCAAACACATTTTTGTAAATATCTGTAAATTATTTTTCTAACTCTTCTTCAATTCTTATTAATTCATTGTATTTACAAATTCTATCTGTTCTTGACATGGAACCTGTTTTAATTTGACCTAAATTAAGACCTACTGCAAGATGGGCAATCGTGGTATCTTCAGTTTCTCCACTTCTATGAGATATAATTGTTTTATAATTATTCTTTCTTGCAAGTTCAATTGTTCTTAATGTTTCGGTGATTGTTCCAATTTGATTTACTTTTAATAAAATAGCATTTCCAGCCTTATTATCAATTCCTTTTTGTAAACATTTAATATTGGTTACAAATAAATCATCTCCAACTAATTGAATTTTTTGACCTAGTTCTTTTGTTATTAAAGAGAATCCTTCCCAGTCGTTTTCATCGACTGGATCTTCTATAGATATAATTGGATAAGTATTTACTAATTCCTTGTAATAATCAATTAACTCGACTGTTGATAATACTTTGTTTTCACCTTTTAAATTATATTTATTATCTTTATAAAATTCACTGGCTGCAACATCGATTGCAAGATTTACATCAACTCCTGGCTTGTATCCAGCTTTAGTAATGGCTTCCATGATTAAGTCAAAGCCTTCTTTATTACTACTTAAGTTAGGAGCAAATCCTCCTTCATCTCCAACACTTGTTGCATATCCTTTTTCTTTTAAAACATTTTTTAAAGTATGGAATACTTCAGAACCAATTCTTACTCTTTCTTTGATTGAAGTTGCTTCTGGTATAATCATATATTCTTGGAAATCTAAGTTGTTATCAGCATGGGCACCTCCATTTATAATATTCATCATTGGTCTTGGTAGGGTTGTTCCATTTCCAACATATTTATATAAAGGTAAGTGTTTTGCATTTGCTGCTGCTTTAAGAGTTGCCATGGAAACTCCTAGAATAGCATTGGCACCTAAGTTTGACTTAGTCTCAGTTCCATCTAAATTTATCATAGCCATATCTATTTCTTCTTGATTAAACGCATCCATTCCAACTACTAAATCTTTTAATTCATGATTAACATGACTAACGGCTTTTAAAACACCTTTTCCTTGGTATCTATCGCCTCCATCTCTTAACTCTAAAGATTCTCTTTCACCAGTTGAAGCACCACTCGGAACGGCTGCTCGGCCTCTTGTACCATCCTCTAAAATAACATCAACTTCAACCGTTGGATTTCCCCTTGAATCTAAAATTTCTCTTCCTATTACATTTACTATTTTCATATTTATTTTCCTTTCTAATTATTTAAACTTTTTTATATCTTGTAATTCAAATCTATATTCTTGTTTAACATTTGGATATTTCACTTTATCAACTTTTGATGTAAACATCGTGATGGGTCTTGCATATAAAGTTCCATCTCCATATAAACCTCTGTATATTACTAATTCTTCTTTAGTTTCTGAATGAATTGCTATATCAACTACTAAATAATAATCCCCTTTAAAGTGTTTATAAATTCTATTTTTAATTACTTCCATTTTTATATTCTCCAACTAATTTTTTAAATTCTGCTCCCCTTTCTTCACATTCTTTGTATTGGTCCCAAGAAGCTGATGCAGGACTCAAGAGTATTATATCATTTTCTTTTGAAACTTGGATTGCTTTTTGAAAACCTTCTTGTAAAGTTTCGTAAATATGACATTCTTTATTAAGAGAATTAGCAAACTCTAAAACTCTACTCCGACATTCTCCAATTCCAATTATTACCCGAACTTTATTCATATAACTAGTTAATTCTTGGAAATCCTGTCCTCTTTCAAGTCCTCCTAAGAATAAAACTATTTCATTATCCGGAAAAGATGCTAAAGCAATCTGGGTACATTTTATGTTAGTAGCTTCCGTATCATTATAAAAATATCTTTTATTAACAACATCAACAAGTTCTAATCTGTGTTCTACTCCTCTAAAACTTTTTAATTCTTCTCTAATAACCTCATTCGGAACATTCATTAACTTAGCAATTGTAATTGCTGCTAAAGCATTCTCAACATTATGCATTCCTTTAATAATCAAATCATCTTTCTTAATAATAAATTCATCTTGATAATATAAAGAATTATCCTTTAAACTACTACTTGAAAAATATATCTTTTGAGCATTAATATCTTTTGTACTATCTAAACTTTCTTTATTATTACTATTTAAAATAGCATAGTCAGTATTACTTTGATTTTTAAATAATTTAACTTTAGTTCTTTTATAATCATCATAATCCTTAAAGAAATCAATATGAGCTGGACTTAAATTTGTAAGTAATGCTATATGTGGATTAAACTTATCTAAATTAGCCAATTGTTGACAAGATATTTCCATGACTAAATTATCTCCACTTTTAATTGTTTCTAAAATACTACATAAAGGATAACCGATATTACCTGCTAAATGGGTATTAGGATAATACTTTTTAATTATATTATAAGTTAAGGTTGTCGTTGTTGTTTTACCATTAGTTCCTGTTATTGCAATTAAATTAACATTTTCAGGTAATAAGTTATAAGCAACTTCAACTTCATTTATAACTGGGATCTTTAATTCTCTTGCTTTTAATACATATTTATGATCATTTCTAATTCCAGGATTCTTAACTAAATAATCAAATGAACTATCTAGTAAATCATCAGGATGACTTCCTAAAACTAAAGTAACACCTATTTCTTTTAATTCATTTATATCTTTTTGTTTTAACTTTGATTCATTCTTACTATCATTTACTAAAACCCTGCAATTTAACTTTCTTAAAACTTTGGCTGCTGCAACTCCACTTCTAGCCATACCTAATATTAATATTTTCTTATCATTAAACATATTATACCTCCATTTAATTATATATCTCCCTTATTAATATTACTACAAAGTAATTACATTTGTAAAGTTTATTTGACAAATAGTTTTTATTATTTTAAAATTAATTTGGTGATGTTATGTTATTTGCAAGTAATAATTTAGGTAAAGTTAAGGAAGTCGAGGATATTTTAAAAATTAAAATAATGTCTTTAAAAGATCTTAATAAAGATATTAAAATAAATGAAAATGGAGATACTTTCTTAGAAAATGCTATTATTAAGGCTAAAGAAACTTATAGACTTACTAAAATTCCAACTATTGCTGATGATAGTGGCTTAGAAATTACTATTTTAAATAATTTCCCGGGAGTTTTAACTAATCGTTTTTTAGGAAGTAATAAATCGGATGGTGAAAAAAATCAAGCCTTATTAAAAATGATGGAAGGAAAAACAGATAGAACTTGTTATTTTGTTTGTAGTTTTGCTTATTTTGATGGTATTAATTTAGAAACTTCGGAATATCGTTTAAAGGGAACAATTGCTAATTCTGAAAAATTAGGCAATGGATTTGGATTTGATAGTATCTTTTTATATAAAGGTAAGTACTTATCTGAAATGACTTTAGAAGAGAAAAATCAGATTAGTCCAAGAAGAATTGCCTTAGAAAAATTAAAAGAAAGTAAAAAATTGCAAAAAAATGTTGATTTTAGAAGTTAATTGTGATATTATAAATTAGCAAATGTTTATTGGACCCTTAGCTCAGTTGGTTAGAGCAATCGGCTCATAACCGATCGGTCATAGGTTCGAGTCCTATAGGGTCCACCAACATTTATGCGGGTATGGCGGAACTGGCAGACGCGCTAGTCTTAGGAACTAGTTCTTCGGAGTGCAGGTTCGATTCCTGTTACCCGCACCAAAATTGTAACAAACTTGAAAATTAAGCATTTTCAAGTTTTTATTTTAAATTACAAATTTGACAATTCCTTTAATATATGGTATTATACGTATTCAAAAAGAGGGATATTATGAATTATAGCAAAGAATTTAAAGCAAAATTAATTAAACATTTTGGAGGAGTAGATAAAATGTTTAAAAGTCCATTTGGAGCCTATGTTTATATGGGTATTCAAAATAATGACTTAGATGTTACTGAGGCTCTTAGGGTAATGTCTGAAATTACTTTTACTCCTGAAGAATTAATCAAGGCAACTTTTAAAAAAGGTAATTATCAAGATTTATATAAAATTGCTTTAAAAGCAATTGATGCTAAAAATCTTTTAGAAGAATTAGAAACTAAAACTAAATAACTAATTAAAATATTCTTCTAAATATCTTAAAATATTATTAAATCTTATTACTAACTTAGTTACATCTTTTTTACTCATAATATCATTATTTAAATAATCTTTACATTTTATCTTAAAGAATGTTTTTATTAAATCTAAACATTCTTTTAAATTACTTTTATTTAATTTATTATTTTTAATATAAGTTACAAATATTTTATCTAAACTATGGCATAATTCAAGATAACTTCCCTCACCCATATATTTATCATATATAAATTCTATATGTAAAGGATTGAAAAAAATTCCATATAAAAAATCATTTACATAATAGTCATTTTCTTTTAAATCAAAGATACCTTTTTTATTTTTAATAAATTCTAAATAATTAATATCTACTTTATTAGAAAAAGCAACTATCATAAGTTTAGTTATAGGATAAAAGATAGAAAACTTAGTTTTAATAGGAGTAACATAACTTGGGTCATATAAAATATCTTCTATTTTACTATTATCTGCACTGATAAAAGCAATTAAGTCCATCATGGTTTCATTGAACATCTTACCATAATAGTGTTGTCCTACAAGACGTCCTGTTTTAAGACTAGATTCTTCTACTAATCCCATATGAACTTGATATTTAACGTTATCTCTTATATTTTCTTTTAAAGAATCATGTATAAAAGGTAATAAGTCAGCAAAAGAATGTGTAAATTCATGAATAGCTTCATGTTTAATAAAGTTATAATCAGACTCTTTTGCTTTATTAAAACCTAACATTTCAATAACTAATTTGTTATCTTTATCAAGTCTACAAATACCTGGTATCTTATAACAAATATAACTATTTTCAAAGTCAGCTGGATAAATATTTATTTCTTTAACTATATCTTGATAAAAATCAATAAACTCTCTTAATAATTCTTTATTAGAACCAAATACTAACTTAGCTACTTTATTAAAAGATTTTACTATTAACTCTTTATCTTTAGGACATGTATAATAAAACTTTGTCATACTACTACCCTATTATGGTTTTAAGGCTGTAATTGGAACTACATAGACTCCATCTTTTCTTTGATAAGCATAATCTATCATTCCACTTATAACACATAAAAACTTAGGTTTTATAGTACAATTTTTAGAAAATTTTAATAAATTAGCAGCTGCTTCATCTATTTTTCCTACTCCAAGTTTTACTTCTATTGCTCCATAGTTACCATCTCGAAGTTCAACAATAGCATCAACTTCTTCACCAGTATTATTATCATGAAAATGATAGATACGCCCTCCTAAATTTTCAATATATATTCTTAAATCTCTTATAACTAAGGCTTCAAACATAAAACCAAATAACTCTAAATCTTGTATTAATTGTTCTTGTCTTACACCAAGTACACTGCAAGCAAGAGATGGGTCAGTAAAATGTCTTTTAGAAGTTTTCCCTACTCTTACGCTTGAACGAATTTTTAAAGAATATGGTAATTGGTCATTTATTAAATGAATATTTTTTAAAACATTTAAATAATCGGCAACCGTATTTCTACTTACTTGATAGTTTTCTTCAGTTGTATATTCTTCTATATCATTAACTAACTTTTCATTAGTAACAAGGGTTGATTCATTTCGAGCTAAAGATCTTAATAACATTCGCATTTTTTCTTTATCTCTTACTACTCCATCATAATTAATATCATGCGAAAGAACATCCTCAATATAACTTTCAGGTAATCTATAATAATTCTTCTTTTCATATTTTAAACTAGCAGGCCAACCACCTCTGATAATTAAATCCGCAAGTTTTTCGATCGTTGGTTTTTCTTTTAAATTAACAGCAATACTTTTATTTGCAAATAAATCGGAAAGGGAAACAATTCCTTCAGAATCACCTGACTCAAATAAAGACATTGTATACATATTTAATTTATAAATTCTGCCGGCTCCAGAATGAAAGATTTTGCTAGCATTCGCAGGAACACTCGACCCAGTTAAAATAAATTTACCAGTTTTTCCATCCTCATCACATTTCGTTCTAACATCATCCCAAATTTGTTCAATAGATTGCCACTCATCAATTAACTCTGGATAATCATCCTTATATATTAAGTCTCTATTTATTAAAGCTTTTTGATAATCAGAATTAGGATTATCGGATTTGGTAAGTAAGACACTGGAGTTAGCATGATTTAAAGCTGTCCAAGTTTTACCACAATACTTTGGCCCTTCTATACTTATTGCTCCAAACATTTTAAGTAATTCTTTAATCTCATCATCTACTAATCTCTTAGTATAATTTTCTCTAGTTAAAGCCATATTATCACTCCTTTTATTTAAGTTAATTATAGCATATTACTATAAAAATAGCAATACTCATTGTGCAAATAGCACGATTTTCATTGTGCATTTAGCAGGACTTTTGTTGTGCAAATAACAAAAAAATTATTAGGAAAAAGTATTTAATTATTAAAAAAAATAATATATAATAAATGTACTAAATAATTAATATTTGGATAAAATTAATTATAACGGAGGAATTATGAAATATTTAAAATTTTGTTTATTATTACTACTAGTTGTTGGATGCACGAAAAAAGAAGTTATTTATGAAGATAATACTAATGATTACCTTGAATTAAAGAAAAAAGTAATTGAAGTATATGATGATATTAAGTTAAATGATATTATTGATATTAAAAATAAAGATATTAAAGTAGAAGATTTAGATTCTAAAGTAGATACTGATAAATTAGGAAATAAAGAAATTAAGATTTATTATACTAATTCTGATAAAAAGTATGTTTATAAAGATAGTATTGAAATTAAAGATACAACTCCTCCTCTTGTTTTTAGTGGTACCCTAAAAACTATCCCTCTTAATTATGATAAAGATTTATGTAATTTAATTAGTTATGGAGATAACTATACCGGGGATATTGATTGTAAAATTGAAAGTGATTATGATTTAAGTAAATTAGGAAGTTATAAACTTATTTATACTTTAAAAGATAGTAGTAATAATATAAAGATTGTAAATGTTACATTGAATGTTGTTTCAAAAGTAGATAATTCTAGTACTCGAAGAAATACTGTTTATTTTAAAGATATTTATCAGGAACATAAAAAGGATAATACGGAAATTGGACTTGATATTTCAAGATGGCAAGAAGATATTGATTTTAAGAAAGTTAAAGAGGCTGGAGCAAGTTTTGTTTTAATGCGACTTGGAGTTCAAAGTACTAACCGGGAATTAAGTGTTGATACTTATTATAAAGAAAATATTAAAAAAGCGAAAGTTGCCGGACTTAAAGTAGGAGTTTATTTATATAGTATTGCGACGTCCAAGAAAGAAGCCATTAGTCAAGCGGACTTTGTTCTTGATACTTTAGACGGTGAAAAGTTAGACTTACCTATTGTCTTTGACTGGGAAAGTTGGGAAAATTGGAATAGTTTTAAAATTAGTTTTCATGATATTAATGAAATTGCTAAATCTTTTATTGAACGAGTAAATGAAAAAGGTTATCAAGGAATGCTTTATAGTAGTAAGTTTTATCTTGAAACTATTTGGTCTTTAAAAGATTATCCTGTTTGGCTAGCCCATTATACAACAAAAACAGATTATCAAGGTGATTATCAAATTTGGCAACTTTGTAATACAGGAAGAATTGATGGAGTTAATGGTGATGTTGATATAGATATATTATATAAATAGAAAATTCAAAATTTGTATTGCCAACAAGTAAAAAAAATTATATAATAGTATAAAAGGATGGTAATTATGAGAATAACGAAAAAAAAGATGTTTATAGTAATATTTATATTAACACTTGGATTATTATTTTTAATATTTGGAATTATATTAAATAATAATCATACATTTGAGAATGATCTTGAAGAAAAAAAAGAATTATTAGGAGAAGATAGAATAATAGCTGAAGATAATATAATTGAAGTTATAAATAAATATTTAGATAATTCTAAAATTAAAGAATATTTAACTTCAAAAAATCAAAAGAAAATATCAATAAAAGAATTAAAAGAGAATTTAAAGGTTGATATAAGTGAATTTGAAAAATTAAAATATGGATGCAATTCAGAACTTACAACAATAAACTATAATTCTGATTATACTGATTATAATATAACGTTAACATGTGATGTATTTTTTATGGAAGATAAAGGTGTAAAATGAAAAAGAAAAAGGGATTTACATTAATAGAACTATTAGGAGTAATAATAGTTTTAGCAATAGTCATGGGATTAGCAGTAGTAGCATATATAGGATTAAATGGACAAATTGATGAAACCTATTACCATGGACTTGAAGAGTCATTAAAGATGGCAGGAGCAGATTATTTCTATTATAATAAAGGTGAAGCTCCTAAAATATTTGGAGATCAAAAAGAAGTAACTGCCAAAACTTTACAAGAAAATAAATATATGCAAGATGGTATTAAAGATAAAGATGGTAAAAATTGTGATTTAGAAGAAAGTAAAGTACTAGCCTATAAAGATAAAAGTGGAACCACAAGTTATCATTCATGTTTGGTATGTGGAGAGTATAGAACATCAGAAAATGATGCAGTATGTCGAGGAGAAGTAGATTATACTTTAAGAGTAAGAGGAAAGAAAGAATCAACAAATGAGAATTACAATTTAGATGAAATTAGTTGGTCAAATAAAAATATCATAGTAACATTTGAAACAGCCAATGATATAAATACTGTTTATGTAAAAGGAGCAGGAACAACTAAAAGTTGTAATTTACAAAGTAAAGGAATAGTAAAAACATGTGATATAAAATTAGAGGCAACTGGAACATATACTTATAACTTTGATGATCAAAATAAAGATGATGAAAAGAGTTTATCTGTAAAAATAGATAAAGTAGCACCAACATTCACGTTATCAACAAGTTCAGATCAACATATAGCAATAACGGGAGACTCAACAACAATAAATAATACAATCCAAAATGCAACTGATAATGATAGTAAAATAAAAATGATCGAATATTCCTTTGAAGAAGAAGGTAAAAGTGATTATTATAAAAAACTAGATTTAGGCGGAAAAGATAATAATATAACCTTAACCATATCAAAAACATTAAATAGGAAGAAATATAAATTAAAAGTAAGAGTGTATGATAATGCTGATAATGTAAGTGATACTAAAATTATATTATATGACATTTATAAAAGAGTATCAGCACCAAGTAGTGGTAGTTATTGTAGATCGGGTTTAGTATATAATGGATATTCTCAAAACTTAGTCTATTCAGCAGGAGAAGGCTATACATTTAGTGGTACAACAGCAACGAACGCTGGATATCATACAGTATATGCTTATTTAAAAGAAGGATATAGATGGAACGATGATACAACATCATCAAAATCAATGTCATGTTATATTGATAAAGCAACCGTATCATTTTACCTAAGTCCAAGTTATGATAGTATAGAAGTAGGAGATTCAACAAGTTTTAGTGCCTCAGCAAGTGTCTATGGATCTTTCTCAAATTCTTCATATTCAAGTATTATAAGTATAAGTGCTTCAAAATATAGTTCCAGTGAAACCGTATATGTATATGGAAATAGTTCAGGAAGTGCATCGGTTACAGTATATTTTACACCAAATGATACGACAAATTATTATACTCCATCAAGTAGAAGTTATTCAATAAGTGTAACTTCCCCTCCACCTCCTCCTGTTGATCCAGATCCAGTTTACCCTTCTACTCCTAAAACAGTAAGTTATACAGTAAATTATTATGGAGTTGATAATAATGGAGTACAGACAAGTTTACAATCTCCTTATTATGGAAGTGGAACAGTAGGTTCAACAGTAACAGGCCCTACTCCAACATTCTCTGGTTATGACACACCTTCACCTATAAGTATAGTTTTATCTGAATATTCATCTGATAATGTAATTGATTATTATTACTATAGTACATATGATGGAAATCGAATTTGTGCAACCTTTGATGGTAATGGTGCTAGTGTTTCCCAAAGTACAGTTTGTTGTAATGCACTTGTTTCTTCTAAGGGATGTGATGTTACCGCTCCTAATATAACTAGATCTGGTTATACTATTTTAGGATTTGCTACAACAAAGAGTAGTCATTCTGGATCTAAAGCACCAGGATCTACAATTAATATAACTAAAGCTAAGACTTATTATGCTGTAACATATAAAACTGTAACGTTAACTGTAGATGTTAATCAACCTTCGGGAGCAACAGGTTCTTCACTTAAAATTCCTGGAACTCAATCAGCAAACATATATAATACTAGTACATCTGCTACTGTAACAATTACAGCTGATAATTCTAATTATTGTGTATATAGTAACTCACAATGTGCAGGATGGAAATTATTAGGCTTCTCAGATTATTCAAGTGGAAGTGCCTCTTATTATATTGGAGGTAGTATTAAATTAACTAGTGATAAAACTATATATGCTGTATGGGAACCAGTTCAAACCTCATTTAAGGTGAAAGGTGCAACTGATAATTCATGGTATCAATATGGAAAGACTTCAAGTGCTTCAAGACAAAATAGTGTTACAGTTTATTGTACTGAACAAACTGTTCGAAAAACTGGTAGACATGACATTAAACTTAAAGATGGTACTTGGACTTGTTATGGAGGAGTAATAGAACATGTAACCTATAATGGTGCTGATGGATTTATTTGTTATACCGATGGTAATAAACCTCAACAATTTAGAAATGCTTCTGATAGTTGCAATCCTGAATAAGCCAAAAAAGCTATTGATTCTTTTGATAATTCAATTATCGAAAGAATCTTTTTTTAATTAAATATTTTTCTTAATATCATTTACTTCTTTTTCTAAGGCTTTAAGCATCTTTTCTAGAATTCTTAAAGTATCTTGATTATTAAAAGTATTTTGCCTATTTCTCTCAGTTACAACTGCAGCATAGTATGCATTCGTGGATACAAGTTGACCTACTAACATTAACCAGTTACCAAGAGCATTTTGTTCATTAGCAGTCATATCATCAATCAATAAGTACCCAACTATTACGGCACTTAAAGAAAATAGTTCAGGAGAGGTATTTGGAATTAAATTCATAAATCACATCCATTTAATTAATTATATGATTAAAAATTAAAAACTCTAACATAATAAAAGTGAAAGGAGAAATATGGAAAAATATACAGAAGTTCCAAATATTATAACTGGTAAAGATTTAGATTATTTAAGTGATATGTTTGAATGGAATATAGGAGTTCTTAAAAATACCAATGCTAGTATTCCAAAAGTTCAAGATGAAGAAATTACAAATATCTTAAAAAAAGGTTGTCAATTATTTGATGAAAATTTACACACTATTTTAAATTTATTAGGAGGCTATAATGGAGAAGAAAATTGAAAATAAAGAAGTAGAAGTTCCAAAAGGAATGGAATTAAATGAAAAAGATTATTTAAATAGTTTACTTTCATCTCTTAAAGATATGGAAAAGAACTATGTAATAGCAATGACTGAGGCGAGCTCCGAGCATTTATATAAAAAGCATCTTGATACATTCTTAAAACTTTCAGAACTTCAAAGGGAAGTATATGAATTAATGTTTAGAAAAGGTTGGTATAAATTAGAAACTGCGGAAGACCAAAAAATAAATGAAAAACTTACTACCCTAACTCAAGAATTAAATGATTTAAAAAGTTAAAAACTTCTATTTTTCAAGAAGTTTTTTTATATTTAAAGAGGCATTATAGATTTCATTTTTACTATATTTATCTTTATATTCTAAAGAAAGTAATTTAATAGCATCTTTCATAGTACAGTTTTCTTTTATCATTTTATCAATTAGTAAACTTTCAATTGAGATTTCCAAATCTTCTGTCTTAGTTTCCTCTACTTTTTTAGAAACAACTAGAACATATTCTCCTAACTCATGATTAGGATTATCTTCAAGTTCTTTTATTACTTGATTGGTATCTCCATAATATTTTCTTTCAAACTTTTTGGTTAAATCATTTACTAAAACTATATAAGGATTATCTAAAGTTTCTTTGATATTTTCTAAAGTTTCGATAATTCTTTTAGGTGATTCATAAAAGACTAAAGTATTAATAGTATTTTCTTTTATTTTTAATAATTCTTTTCTTTGTAAACTACTCTTTCTTTCTAAGAAGCCATAAAAAGCAAAGTTATTTAAAGAGAGTCCTGATAAAGTTAAAGCTGTAATTACCGCCGATGCTCCAGGAATTGAATAAATTTCTATTCCATTTTCTACTGCTTCATGAACTAATATACTTCCAGGATCTGAAATACAAGGAGTCCCAGCATCAGTTATCAAAGCAATATTAAGTCCACTTTTTAATTTATTAATAACATCCCTACTCTTTTCTATTTCATTAAACTTATGATAAGACTCTAATTTAGTTTTAATTTCATAATGATTTAATAAAGGTTTAGAAGTTCTTGTATCTTCACATAAAATTAAATCAACACTTTTTAATACTTCAATTGCTCTTTTAGTAATATCTCCTAAATTACCAATAGGAGTTGCAACTATATATAAAATTCCCATTCTATCACCACAAGTAATATTATATCAAAAAAAGAACAATAATACAAATTACTGTTCTTCTCTGGTAGCGGCCTAACTTAAATTGGGCAATGTGTCTTCTATTATTTCGTTTAACCTACAAGGATAGGTCGCTGAAGCTAAGCTGGGGCTACCAACTCCCGTCATTAAAATTGTATCAAATTATAGTTGCAAAGTCAAGTATTTTTTATACTCTTTCAACATCTAGATATACATCTATACCATTTAAATTAGTTGTATCATCTACTCTTTTTTCCTTAATTAAACTATCACATAAAGTTTCTTTCTTAATAAAGTCAATAAAATTATCTAACTTAGAAAGTAAATCAGTATCACTATAATAATAAATATAGATTCTATCAGTTATATTAAATTCTTTATTCTTTCTTAATTGTTGAACTTTACTAACTAATTCTCTAGCAATTCCTTCATTGATTAGTTCAGGTGTTAAAGTTGTATTTAAGATAATAAATAAGTTATTATTTATACCTGTATTGTATCCTTCTTTAGAATTAACTCTTATATCTAACATTTCCGCGTCAATTTCATAATCTTTGTTATCTAGGGTAATTGAAATAGTTTCTCCTTGATTAAGTTTATTAATTGTTTCTTTATCAAGATTTTTTAAATATTCTTGGAAGTTTTTAATACTTGAACCAAATAATTTTCCACATACTTTAAAGTTTGGTTTAATTTCATAGTTAATATACTTATCTAAATCATTTTCAAAGTTAATCTCTTTAACGTTTAACTCTTCTTTAATTAAATCTGTTAAATCTCCTATTACACTTTCTAGTTTAGAGTCAAGGATTACTTCACTTAATGGTTCCCGTACCTTTATCTTAACATCTTCTCTTACTTTTCTTCCTAAAGAAATTAGGTCTCTTACTGTATCCATTTTTTCTTCTATCTTAAGATCAATTTGAGCTTCATTATATTTAGGAAAACTTGCTAAGTGAACAGATTCTTCATCCGTTAGTTTCGTGTATAAGTTTTCAGATACAAATGGAACAATAGGTGCAATCATCTTAGAAAGTCCAACTAAGACATCATATGTTGTTTTATAAACAGCCTTTTTACTATTATCAAGATTACTTGCCCAGAATCTATTCCTATTTCTTCTTATATACCAATTAGATAAATCATCTGATACAAAGGTAACTAAAGCCTTAACTACTTTATTTAAATCATATTCATCATAACTTTCCGTTACATATTTTAATAATTTATTATATTTTGATAATAACCATTTATCAATTTCTTCTAAGTCATTATAGTTAACTTCAAATTCTCTTGGGTCTAGTTTATCAATGTTTGCATAAGTTTGGAAGAATGTATAAGTATTTAGAAGCGGGTTAAAGAATTTAGAATATACTTCTTTTAATCCTTCTTCATCAAATTTTAAAGGTGTCCAAACTGGAGATACATATGGAAGATAAAATCTAACGGTATCGGCTCCATATTTTTCGATAGTTGTAAATGGTTCAACGATGTTTCCTTTTGATTTACTCATCTTTTTACCATCTTTATCAAGAAGTAAATCGTTTACTAAAACGTTCTTGTAAGGGGCCACCCCTTTTAAGAAAACCGAGATAACAAGAAGGGAATAGAACCATCCTCTTGTTTGGTCAATTCCTTCACAGATAAAGTCAGCTGGAAACTGAGACTCCCATAATTCTTGATTTTCAAATGGATAGTGATACTCTGCAAATGGCATAGAACCTGAATCAAACCAACAATCAATTACATCTGGAACTCTATTCATAACCTTTCCACATTTAGGACATTTAATATGAATGTCATCAACATATGGTCTATGTAATTCGATAGTTTCATCTATTTTTTCAATAGCTTTTTCCACTAATTCTTTGCGGGATCCTATCATTTCATCATGACCACATTCACATCTCCAAAGTGGAAGTGGAGTTCCCCAGTATCTACTTCTGGATATTGCCCAATCATTCAAGTTTTCAAGCCAATTACCAAATCTTTTTTCTCCAACATAAGCAGGATACCAATTAACTGTTTTATTAGCTTCAATTATCTTATCTTTTAATTTCGTAACATCTAAATAGAAACTTGGTTTAGAATAATATAAAAGTGGAGTTCCACATCTCCAACAATGTGGGTAGTTGTGTAACATTTTTTGCTTTTTAAATAGTTTATCATTTTCTTTTAAGTATTTAATAACTTCAAGGTCAGCTTCAAAGACATTTAAGCCTTTCCAAATACCATCCGTGTAACATCCATCTTCTCCAACGGGATTAAGATATGGTAAATCATATTTTCTTCCAACTTTAGAGTCATCTTCCCCGAAGGCTGGAGCAATATGAACAATACCGGTTCCATCTTCAATTGTTACATAGTCGGCTAAGGTTACATAGAAAGCTTTTTTATTAACTTTTAAACTTGGAATTAATTGTTCGTATTCCATATATTCTAAGTCTTTTCCTTTATATTTTTCAAGAACTTTAACATCATCTCCAAGTACTTTACTAACTAGGGCTTCAGCAAGAATAAATTTATAACCTTGACTTTCAACTTTAACATAATCGTACTCTGGATTAACACATAAGGCAACATTCGAGATTAGTGTCCAAGGGGTTGTTGTCCAAACTAAGAAATATACATCTTCATCTTTCTTTTTCATAGGAACAATGACTGTCTGAGCTTCAATTTCTTTATATCCTTGAGCAACTTCATGAGATGCAAGTCCAGTTCCACATCTAGTACAATATGGGACAACTTTAACTCCCTCATAGAATAAGCCTTCATCAAAGAATTTCTTTAAAATATACCATTCAGTTTCGATATAATTATTATCATAAGTTACATATGGATGCTCTAAATCAATGAATTGTCCCATCTTAGTTGTTAAATCCGAGAAAGCCTTTTCATTTTTCCAAACAATCTCACGGCACTTTTCATTAAATTCTTTAATACCATATTTTTCAATATCATTTTTATTCTTGAAACCTAAAGTCTTTTCAACTTCAACTTCAACGGGTAGTCCATGCGTATCCCAACCGACTTTTCTTAATACTTTATAGCCTTGCATCGTTTTATATTTACAAAAACTATCCTTTAAAAACTTAGCAACCATATGGTGTAATCCTGGAAAACCATTGGCAGTTGCAGGTCCATCATAGAAAACAAAGTTCTCATCTCTTTCCGAAATACATCTATCAAGAATCTTCATTTTCTCCCACTTTTTACTAATCTCACTTTCTACTTCACTTGTTTTAACATTTTCTAATTCTTTAAACATATTCTCCCTCCTAATTAAAAAGAACCCTACGCCTAAGGACGAAGAGTTCGTGTTACCACCTTAATTCAATTTATCATATGATAAATTCTCAAAAACTATAACGCATTACCGTATTTATCTTATCCATAAATAGCACTTGAAAGTGATCTAAATAAAGGAGTTTTATCTATTTTCACCAACCATAGACTCTCTTTTAAACTTATCTTTATTCCGTCTTTCGCACTTGCTTAATAAATAATATCAAAGTTTTCTTGAAAAATCAAGTATTTTTTGAATTTATTTATGATATTCAAATTCAAAATCAAGTATTTTAACGATTGCTCCATCAGGAACATCCATACTTTCTAATTTTTCATCAATTCCTAGTTTTCTTAATTTTCTTATAAATCTTTCAATTCCTTCATCACTTTGGAAATTGGTCATCTTAAACATTTTTTCAACTTTATCACCAAAGATAATATACGAGTCTCCTTCTTTTTTAATATCAAATGGTTTTTCTTCTTCAAATTTATATAAAACATGTGATAAGTATTCAGTCTCTTCATATAAAGGAGTATTAGGTTCACTTTCAACTAAACTGGCTAATTTCATTAATACATCATCTAATCCTTCATTAGTAATGGCTTTAATTGGATAGATATCACATTTAACTTTTTTCTTAAATTCTTCTAAGTTTTTCTTTGAATTTTCCATATCCATTTTATTAGCAATTACTACCATTGGTTTCTTAATTAATTTAGGACTAAATTTTTCTAATTCTTGATTAATTGTTAAAAAGTCTTGATAAGGATCACGTCCTTCAATTCCTGACATATCAACTACATGTGCTATTACCTTCGTTCTTTCTATGTGTCTTAAAAATTTATCACCAAGTCCAACACCTTCACTGGCGCCTTCAATTAAACCTGGTAAATCCGCCATGACAAAACTTCTGCCATCTTTCGTTTTAACAACTCCTAAATTAGGAGTTAAAGTTGTAAAGTGATAATCAGCTATCTTGGGTTTAGCTTTACTAACTTTTGATAAAATGGTACTCTTACCAACACTTGGAAGTCCAACTAACCCAACATCTGCTAAAAGTTTTAGTTCAACTTTTAAAACTCTTTCTTCTCCTGGTTCCCCGTTTTCTGAGAAATTAGGAGCTGGATTACTCTGGGTTTTAAAAGCCGTGTTACCTCGACCGCCTCTTCCACCTTTAGCAACAACAACTTCCGAGTCCACCTCTTTCAAGTCAGCAATTATAAGATTCGTGTCCATATCCGTGACAACTGTCCCTTGGGGTACTTTAATAATAATATCTTCTGCATTCTTCCCATCCATGTTCTTGCCACTGCCGTTCTCACCTTTTTTACCTTTAATCGTTTTCATATATCTTAAATCAATTAAAGTATGAAGTCCGGTATCAACCTTAAAAATAATATCTGAGCCTCGTCCTCCATTTCCTCCATAAGGCCCTCCCATTGGAACAAACTTCTCTCTCCTGAAAGCAGTACACCCGTCGCCTCCATTTCCGGCAATTACTTTAATTGAAGTCTCGTCAATAAACATACTTACCACCCTTTCTTAGCATATTATTATACATCTTATTTTTTCTTTTGACAAGACTTTTTTGCACTTTTTACCATTTTCTACAGACTTTTCTCTTATATTAAAAAGATATTTATCAAAACATATTAAAGATACTATAAATGCTACTTTAAATGTCGAAAAAAGAAAAATTACTAAATACCAACTATTAATTCTTCAAAATTAAAAAGTCAATAATACCAAAATAACCTCATTTATTTCAGTTAATACCTTAGTTTTTGTTAAGGGTATTATATATATAATATATATTATTATAGTAAAACAAAAAGAATACTTTTTTTGCTATTTGTTATTGACTTATTGTACAATATCATTTACAATGATTTTAGGAGATGAGATTATGAATAATTTAGAAAATTATACTGAAAAAACTTTTGATGATATTAAACATATTGATGAATATGGCAATGAATATTGGTTAGCACGTGAATTAATGATAGTACTTGAATATTCAAAATGGAACAATTTTGTAGGTGTAATAGAAAAATCAAAAATAGTTTGTAAACGCAGTAATAATAAGACTTTTAACCATTTTGCCGATGCCAGCAAAATGGTAGAAATAGGTTCTGGAGCTAAAAGAAAGTTGCCTGATTATAAATTATCAAGATATGCTTGTTATCTAATAGTTCAAAATTCTGATCCAAATAAAGAAGTTGTTGCATTAGGTCAAACTTATTTTGCTATTCAAACAAGAAAACAAGAAATAACTGAAGAAGAATATGCTAATTTAAGTGAAGATGATAAAAGATTATATCGTAGAAAACAAACTAAAGATGGAAATAAACTATTATACAAAATAGCTAAAGATAAAGGTGTTAAAAACTTTGATAAGTTTACTAATGCTGGCTATAAAGGATTATATGGCGGTGAAACTGCTGATGATATTGCTAAAAGAAAAGGATTAAGATATAGAGAAGAAATTTTAGATAATATGGGTAGTGAAGAATTAGGTGCTAATGTTTTTAGGATTACTCAAACTGAAGCTCTATTAAGAAAGCAGGCACAAAAAAGTGAAACAATTGCAAGCAATACACACTACATAGTTGGTAAAGAAATTAGAGAAACTATCAAAAGAATCGGAGGAACAATGCCTGAGGAATTACCTACTCCCGAAAAATCGTTAAAAGAAATTAGCAAAGAAAGAAAGGAACTTGAATATGAATAATTTAGAAACTTATACTGAAAAAACTTTTGATGACATTAAGCATATTGACGAATATGGCAACGAATATTGGTTAGCACGTGAATTAATGCAAACACTCGAATATAAAAAGTGAGATAAATTTATTAATGTAATTGATAATGCAAAAATGACTTGTAAAAGAAGTGGATACTTAATTGAATATCATTTTCCCCAAATGGGGAAAATGATAAAATTATCCAAAGGAGCAACAAGAGAAATACTAGATTATAAATTAAGTCGTTACGCATGCTATTTAATAGTACAAAATGCTGATCCTAGAAAGAAAAACGTTGCTCTTGGACAAACTTATTTTGCAATTCAAACTAGAAAACAAGAGATAACTGAAGAAGAATATTCTAATCTAAGTGAAGATGATAAAAGACTATATCAACGAGGACTAACTAAAAAAGCAAATTTTTCACTTAATAATACAGCCAAAAATGCTGGAGTTAAAAACTTTGATAAATTTCATAACTTTGGATATAAAGGATTACATAATGGTGAAACTGCTGATGATATTGCCAAAAGAAAAGGTTTAAGATATAGAGAAGATATTTTAGATAATATGGGTAGTGAAGAATTAATTGATAACTTATTTAGAATAGTCCACACTGAACAAAAACTAAAACGAGATAACATTACAACAGAAAGCAATGCCAATAAAACTTATTATCTCGTTGGTAAACAAGTTCGTAAAACAATAAAAGAATTAGGTGGAACAATGCGTGAAGAATTACCTACTCCTGAAAAATCGTTAAAAGAAATTACTAAAGAAAGAAAAGAAATTAAAAACTAGACTTTTTCACGATTTTGCCGATGCCAGCAAAATCGTGAAATCAGTGGCAACTACAAAGAAGTTTGAATTATAAATAGTCTTTATTATTAACTCACTTTTATCTATACAAATTAATATAATAAATATGGACAATTTAATTTACTTTTTAAGCAGAAAGTGCTATAATTATTAAGAAATTGTTGAGGTGGTTTTATGAGTAATGAAAAAAAGCAAAATAATACTAACTCCAAGAAAAAGTCTAATAATAAGGTTAATAGTAATACCAAAAAAGTTACTAAGAAAAATACTAAAACTAAAGAAATGAAGTCTAATAACACTTCTAAGAAAAATAATCCTGATATTAATAAACAAAATAAAGATATTAAAAATGAAGTAGAAAAAGTCGAAAAAAAGGAAGCAAAGGAAGAAATAATTAAAGAAGAGAAACCTATAAAGAAATCTAAGAAGATTCTTTGTCTAATTCTTAGTATTATTTGTTTCTTACTAGGCGTTGCTATAATACTATTTATTACTTTCTTTGGATTTAAAACAAGTGTTACATTAGAAGCTGGTAGTAAAGAAATTAAAATAAGTGATTTCTATAAACAAGGTAAAGTTATTTTTAAAACTATTTTTGTAACTGATATCAAAAAAATAGATTTAAAGAAAGTTGGAACTTATGATATTAAACTTAAAGTTAATAAGAAAGTAAAAACTATAAAACTTAATATAGTTGATACTACCCCACCTAAAGTTAAGTTTAAAGATTATTATGGTAATCTTGACTACGAATTAAATCCTGAAGATTTTATCGAAAGTATTGATGATGTATCTGAAACTAGTATAAATATTATTAGTAAACCTGATATTACTAAATATGGAGATTATCAAGTTAAATTAGAAGTTAAAGATAAATATAATAATAAAGTAGAAGCTACTAAGACTTTAAGAATTGCTATGTCAAGACAAGAAGTAACTAAAGAATTAGGTAGTTTATTAACAAAAGAAGATATTTTATATAATGTAGATGAAGCAGGAAGTTATTTAAATCAAGAAGATATAGATAAGATAAATAGTCAAGGAGTTGGAGACTTTGAAGTAGTTATCAATGTTGATAATATAGAATTTAAAACTAAAATTAAAGTTCAAGATACTAAGGCACCGGAATTAGAACTTCAAAATGTTACTATTTATAATGATCAAGCAGAAATTTCTAAAGAAAAATTTATTAAGAGTTGTAAAGATGCATCAGAATATACAACTACTTTAAAGACTGAAATTACATATAAAAAGTTAGGTGATCAAGAAATAACAATTGAAGCTCAAGATAAATATGGAAATAAAGTTGAAAAGAAAGCAACTTTATCAATAATTGAAGATAAACAAGCTCCTGTATTTAAAGGATTATCTTATATGAGTGTTAATAAATATGCTAAGATTAATTATACTTATGGTGTATCAGCATATGATGCCAAAGATGGTAATGTTCAATTTAGTGTTGATTCAAGTAAAGTTAATACAAATGTTGCTGGTACTTACTATGCTTATTATACAGCCGTTGATAAAGCAGGTAATAAAGTAACATCAAGAAGACAAATTTATGTAAAGTATGATGCAGCAGACAGAAATGCTAAATTAAATGCGGCTCTTGCTAAATCTGGGCGAAACTATGAAAGTATTAGACAATGGATAATGAAAAATGTTCGTTATAATTCTAATAATGGAGGAAGTGACCCAATTTGGTATGGCTTAACTAGTTGGGCAGGAAATTGTATTGTTCATGCTTACCTTTATCAAGCAATGCTTCTAAAAGCCGGATACGATGCAAAAATTATTTATACGACTGATAAAAGTCATTACTGGTGTTTAGTAAAAATAAATGGTAAATGGCGTCATAGTGATGCAACTCCAACTTATAGACATGAAATGGTAAGTGCTTTCACGGATGCTGAGAGACTAGCTCATTTACAAGGAAGAGATTGGGATCATTCCAATCCAAATTGGCCGGAGGCTAACTAATGAATATGGTTTTATTAATATTAAGTATTATTCTAATAGCAACCTTCGGTCTTTCTAATTTAATATATATCTTGATCTCTGCAACTACTACTTACTTTGCCGCAAGAGCTAAAAAACACAAAAAGTTAGCCTTTATTGGAACTATTATCTTAAATGTTGGTATTCTAGTATTCTTTAAGTTTGTAACTTATAATAATTTCTTTAATTTAATAGATTCTAAAAACATTTTAGTACCTCTTGGAATATCTTATTATACATTTCAAGTATTAGCTTATTTAATTGATGTTTATAAAGGAAAAATAAAAGCTGTTACTAATTTCAAAGATTATTTATTATTTGTTTTCTACTTTCCTTATTTAATAATAGGACCTATTAATAGATATTCTGATTTAAGTAAAACTTTATATAAGAAAAAGAAGTTAGAAAAAGATAATATCTTAAATGGACTTGTTCGAATTACATGGGGTTTATTTAAAAAATATGTAATTGCTGCAAGAATTGGTCTAATAGTTACAACGATTACATCCAATTTAGATTATCAAGGTGCTTATGTTTTACTAGCTCTTCTACTCTATTCATTTGAACTATATGCTGATTTCTCAGGAGGAATTGATATAGTTCTTGGATTTAGTAAAATGCTTGGAATTATCTTACCTGAAAACTTCGATAGACCATATCTTTCAAGAAATTTAAAAGAATTTTGGAGAAGATGGCATATTAGTTTATCATCTTGGTTTAGAGATTATATTTATATTCCTCTTGGAGGAAGTAAATGTGGTAACTTCCGAAAAAAAATCAATGTTATTATAACATTCATTGTCTCTGGCTTATGGCATGGGATTAATTATTTCTTTTGGGGATTATTTCATGGAATAATCGTGGCTTTTCAAAATAAGCCAAATGATAACTGTAAAACCTTAAAAATAATTTTAAACTTTATTCTTGTTTCTCTTCTTTGGATCTTCTTTATTTATCCAAATTCAATTACGGCATTTAAAATGTTAATAACAATTTTTTATAAATTTAATTATTTAGAATTATTTACTAATATCTTAAATTTAGGTTTAGATATTCCTAATCTAATAGTTCTTATAATAACTTTAATTATCTTAGTTATATCTGATATTAAAAATGAAAAAATTAAAAATATTCTTTATAATAATAAAGATGAAGTTAAATTAATATTTATATGTTCAATGATACTAATTGTTTTATTACTTGGAGTATATGGACTTGGATTTAATACAAGTGACTTCATTTATAGTAAGTTTTAGGAGGATTCATGAAAAAGTTTAATATAATACTAATAATAATTTGCTTTCTAATTCTATTCATCTTTTTAAATAAATTAGTTGCTCCTAAGTATCAAACAGATTTAGTAGAAGGACACATGATAAGTGAATATTATAAAGAAGAAAAAAATCATGAAGTGATCTTTATTGGAGATTGTGAAGTCTATGCTAATTTTTCACCTATGGTAATGTATCAAGACTATGGAATTACTTCTTATGTTAGAGGAACTAGTCAACAATTAATCTGGCAATCATATGGAATATTGAAAGAAACTTTAAAATATGAAATACCTAAAGTAGTGGTTTTAAATGTTAATTCTTTAAGATATAGTGAACCTGTAAGTGAAGCTTATAACCATTTAACTCTTGATAAAATGAAATGGTCTAAAGAAAAACTTGATATAATCAAGGCTTCTATGTTGGAAGAAGAATCAATATTTGATTACATCTTCCCAATTGTTAGATATCATTCAAGATTTTCCAAATTAACTAAAGAAGATATTAATAATATGTTTACTGATAACAATGTTACTTATAATGGATACTTAATGAATAAGAATATTAAAGGAGTTACAACATTACCTACAAAAAAGAAATTAGCAACTTATACTTTTAAAGATAATGTAGTTAGTTATTTAGATAAAATTAAAGATTTATGTAAAGAAAATAATATTAAATTAGTTTTAATTAAAGCTCCTAGTGTTTATCCTTATTGGTACGATGAGTATAATAATCAAATAATTGAATATGCTAATAAATATGATCTTGATTTTTATAACCTTTTAGAAAAAGCTGATGAGATAGGAATTGACTATAGTCATGATACATATGATGGAGGATTACATTTAAATTTATATGGTGCTGAAAAGTTATCCACCTATTTTGGGGATATCTTAAAAAATAATTATGATTTAACGGATTTTAGATTAGATGATAATGTAAGTAGTATTTACAATCAGAAATTATACATGTATAATAGAGATAAAGGAGATGAATAAATGAAAAAACTAATTGTTTTAGCCTTAATGGTAGTTTTAATAACCGGATGTGGTGAAGCGAAAAAAACTTCAGAAACTGAAGAAAATAAAGTTTATAGTTTTACTTATAACAATATGAACTTTGTTTTAGGAAGTGAGTTTGATAAATCAGAGTATGGAAATGAAACTAGTTATGCTGAAGTTCCAAGTTGTGCGGGACTTGGTGTTGATAAAACTTATACTTATGAACATTATGAAGTAACCACGACTCCAAGTAATGATAAAGATATAATTTCTAATATTTATCTAACAGATAGTGATGTTGAAACTAAAGAAGGTATAAAAATTGGAGATAGCCTAGATGCTTTAACTAGTGCTTATGGTGAAGAATACGAAAAACGTGATAATGCTTATACTTACACCTTAGATAATACCCATCTAGAATTTATAGTTGAAAGTGATACCATTTCAAGTATTACCTATTATATTGATATTGAATAGAACTTCGGTTCTATTTTTTTATACACATTTTAGAATTGTAATATATCTAATAATAATCCAAATTAAAGTATCAGAGATTAACTCTTCCTTAATATCTGATGATAAACAATAATCTTTAATAGTTTCTAATTTAAGGGGTAATTCAATTACTCTTTTATTTATTCCTATAACTTTAAATAGCAAATCATTAGCAACTTTATCTCCTTCTTCTAAAATAACATCAAAGTTACTTTTCTTGCTGGCATAATAATCAGTTATTTCATCAACACTTCTTGTAATTAACTTATATTTATCAATTGTTATCTTACTTTTTAATTCTTCTAATAATTTATTAATAGTAAACTCTAGAACTTCATCCTTTCTTTCATTTGGTATTTTATTAAATTTATTTATTAAACTTTCAAAATCTAAATTTAATACTTTAATTATTAAAGAAACATTATTATCTATTTCCTTAATAAAGTTATTACTTAATTCATTTATATTCATGTTTTGACCTCCTTAATTCCATTATAACACATTTCTAACGAATATGAACCGGTTTTGCCGTTAAAAATAAAAATGATGGGAAAATTAGGATGGTGGTAAATATGTTAGATAATAATTTGAGGTTCTGTCGCGAAGAACTTGGCATGACTCAGAAGGAATTAGGTTATATATTCGGAGTATCAGATACAGCCGTTAGAAGTTGGGAGTCCAGTAGAGAAAATATTCCTTTAGAGAAACTTATGAGGTTTTGTAATCTTTATGATTTTTCTCTTGATTATGTAGTTGGTTTAAGAAGAAGTAACATTAGTTATGGTAAATTTGAAAGTGATAAATTTAAAATTGGTAAAAGACTAAAAGAAATAAGAACTGAACTTAAGATAACTCAAGAAAAATTATCCGATGATTGTAAAATTGCTCAAACGACTTATAGTGACTATGAAAGAGGTAGAACTTTAATTACAACGAATAATCTTTATTATATTTGTAAAACTTATAATATTTCAATGGATTATATTGTAGGAAGATGCGAGAAGCGCAAAATAAACTAGGTAAACTAGTTTTTTTAGTATCTAATTGGTTTTCTCGGAAATACTAATAAAGGTGATTAATTTGAAAATAAGACTTGGATATTTGGGAACTCCTTTAACTATTTTAGAACATTTTCATACAATGACTTATTCAAAATATCAAAAGTTAGGAGATTTAGGAAATACAGAACTTGATAAAATAGTTTTAGAAAACTTAAATACTTTTAATAAAGTAATTGATTATAATATTAAAAATAAAGTTACTTTTTATAGAATGACTCATAATATCTTGCCTCTTGCAAGTATTAAAGATATTAGTTATGATTACACGAAATATAAAGATAAATGGAAAATGATTGGAGATAAAGTTAAAAAGTATAATATAAGATTGGATGCTCATCCTGATCATTTTCTGGTTTTAAATAGTGAACAAGAAGAAGTAGTTCTTAATAGTATTAGAATTTTAGAAAATCATTTATTAATGTTTCAAATGCTTGGAACGGATTCCAAAGTTATCTTACATGTTGGTTCACATTTACCAAGTAAGGAGGTTGCTATTAATAGATTTAAAAAGATATTTAATAAATTACCTCAAAGTTTAAAGAGAATAATTGTTTTAGAAAATGATGATAAGACTTATACTGTAAGTGAAACTTTAAAGTTATGTAATGATTTAAATATTCCAATGGTTCTTGATATTCATCATTTTAATTGTAATCATGAGAAAAATGAAGATATTAGAAAACTATTACCTTTAATTATTAAAACTTGGGATAATGATAGTTTGAAGCCTAAGATGCATTTTTCAAGTCCAAAGAGTCAAAAAGAAAAACGAACTCATAATTTCTATATTGATTATAGTTCGTTTCTTAAATTTCTTAATTTGTTAAAAAGTTTAGATACAGATATTGATATTATGTTAGAAAGTAAAGGTAAGGATGAAGCGTTATTTAAATTATTAAGACAACTTAAGTTTTATAAACCTTTTAAAATGAGTGCTAATGATATTATTTTTGATTAGGAAGAATTAATCCTTTATAATATTTCCAGGCAAGAACCCGAAATGCTAGTTTACTTATCATATCTTCACTAACTTCTCCACTATCAAGTAAGGATTTAATCTTGGTTATAGCTGTTTTATAATCTGTTACAATTAAGATATCATTTCCGGATAAGATAGCATCTTTTATCATGGTATTTTTATGAGGAGCTGTAATTCCTGCCATATCCAAATCATCAGTCATAATAATTCCAGTGAATTTTAAATCATTTCTTAATAGATTATGAACTTCTTTAGAAAGAGATGCGGGATTATCTTTATCAAAAGCTTCACTTATATGATGACTCATCATAACGGCTTCGGCTCCCGCTTCAACTCCTGCTTGAAATGGTATGATATCATTTTTCATAATTGTATCTTTATCTCTTGAATCTTTACTTTCCCCTTGATGGGTATCAGTATTTGCTCCATAACCTGGGAAGTGTTTTAGGGTGTAAGAAACATTTTTCCCTTTACTTGCATTTATAACCGTTTTAGCAAAGTCAGCTGTCGTTGTCGCACTTTCTCCAAGCGACCTTTGATAAATATAATTATCAGGACTTGTTGAAACATCAACAACTGGGGCTAAGTTAAGATTAATTCCTAGACTAGTTAAAAACTCGCTTTTCTTGATTGTATCATTTTTAACTGCATCTAATCCTCCATTTTTATAAACATCACTTGGAGATTTAAATGGAGTATCGATTAATTTACTATTACTACTTGCTCTGACAATCGTTCCCCCCTCTTCATCGGTTGCTATTAAAAGAGGAATTTTCGAGTTGTTTTGAAAATTATTAATCATGGTAATAACTTCAGTTTTTTCTTTATTTTCAAAATCTTTAGTATATAAAACATATCCTCCAAATTTATATTTAATTAAATCATCAATTGCTCCTGTATCTGGGACTCTTGGTAATATTATCTGACCTATTTTTTCATCTAAACTTAAACCATTTAAAGTTTCAAGAGCATTTTCATAGTACTTACTAAATATTCCTTTATCATTCCAAACATCAGGTAATTTATTATTAGCAGTTTCTAAAATCTTATAACCAACTACTTCATTGGTTTGCATAGCTTTACTTTTATCAAGTTCTCCCTTATACTCAAGTTCAATATTCTCGCCTACCGCGACTTCAAGTCCAACTGAATCTGTAACTAAAAAGGTATAAATGACATTATTCTCATCTTGTAAAGTTAATTGTTGTCCTGTAATATCTAATACTGTCGAAGTTAAAAATGAACTTTCAACTTCATCAATTACATCTTCCGTTGATTTCCTATCTTTATAATTTTTTCCTAGTAACGCCACCATAACTATTAAAATGACAGCTACTACTGATACAACAATTTTTTTATTCATATTCTCTCCTATCACTTCATTATATAGATTAAAGATTAAAAATATACCAAAGAAAAAATAATGTTACAAATTTGCACTTTTTTACATTTTTTTTGGACTTTTTTTCACTTTTTTTGTAAAATTTGAAATTTTCCGTGTATATTATATATGGGGGGTATGTCCTTTTATTCTTGTAAAATTTGTTTCAAAAAAACATTAAAATAGTGTTTACAATTATATTTTTATGTGCTATTATTAACTTACCGGTAAGAAAAAACAGACGTTCTAAATATTAATTAAAGTTTAATTAATGGTTAACCTATTTAGAAAGTCTAGAGAGGAGGTTTATAATGGCAGTTAATATGCGAGAAAAGAAAGAACATTTAGCACCAGGTGAGATAATAAGGCTATCCTATGATGAAGCCTTTCGCCTTATGTTTGCTAATAAAAAGCATATAAGAATCTTAACTATGTTACTATCTAAGATATTAAAAATACCATATGAAACTTTATCCCAAAGTAAAATTCAATTAGAACCACTTACTAATCAGAATTTAACGTTAGGAGAAAAGAAAACCGAATGTGATATAGCAGTATCAATTAAAAAAGATAAGATAATAACTGATAAGATAATGCTTGAAGTAAATATTAGAAGTGGGGCTTATCAAACGATAATTAATAGAAATCATTTTGGATTTAGCGATATGATTGCTAATGCTTTTCCAGAAAGTGAAGATTATAATAATCTACCTAATAATCTTTTAGTTAATTTCAATAACTTTTCTTTAAATAAAAGAGGATTAATATTTGATGAATATATGTATCG
>CANRHS010000006.1 GCA_947630495.1 uncultured Bacilli bacterium
AACTTAGAAATTATTAATTTAAATAATGATTATATTATTCTAAATCATTATTCAAATATTTATATATTATTTGATAAATATTATAATATATTCGGAGTAGAAGATTTAAGTAATCTTCCTAAAGAAGAATTATCTATGAAAACATCACTTATCTATAATTATTATTTAAATACTCCAGATGGTGTTATTTCTCTTTTTAAATTTCCTTATCCATTTCAAAATTTTACTTTAAAAAATATAATAGATATAGGAAGTAATGTTGATATTATAGATTTAAATCTTAATCTTACTTCAATAACTAATGAAGAAGATAAAATTAATTACAAACGAGAAATAGGAATATTTTCTTATCTTAAGTTTTTAAGTATAGAAATCAATAATTATTTTATTAATTCTTATAAAATGAAATTATTAAATTTAAACCTTCCTAATATATATTTATATGTTATGTCTTTAATTAATAAAGTAAATAGTAATACTAATTATAAAGATATTCTAAGTAATATTGGAGAAAGTATTGATAATAATAGATTAAGTTATCTATTATATAATATTAGTAATTTACTAATAGAAGAAAGTAAAAATAATAATAATGATTTAGATATCTTAGCTAATTCTTTATTAAAGAAAGATACTAATAAATCATTAAAAAAGATGCCAAAAATTTCTTAAAAAATATTAAAAATTTACTTGACAAATTGGGACTTTTAGATTATTATAGTAATCACCAATTCGGATTTTAGGCGAATTGGTCGCTAGTATCACACTAGCCAACCCCTTTTTATTCTTTTTAAGGGAGTGTCCACAGGGGGTGGCACTCCTTTTTAGTTTATTTAAAGGGGTTATGGGGGTTAATATGACACATGAAGATATTAAATTAATTGATAAATTAATAAAACTATCTTTAACTATTTTAACTACTACTAAAGATTTAGTTACTAAAGATTATAAAACTACTTTAAAGAAATTAAATAGTCTTATATCTTTTGAAAATGAATTTTATCAATCTATTAATTTTAATAATATATTAGATTATTTAAAATATCTAGATGGTATAAGTGATGCTAATATTTTAACGGATTATGAATTAGTTATAGATGGAAAAGATATTGATTTAGCTAAAAGAAGAATTATAAATAAGTTAAAATATTTACATAAAGAAAAAACTATTATTACTTATCAAGAATCTTATAATAATATAGAAGCTAAAGTACCAATAGATTCTAAGTTTTATTTAAATAAATCTTTAAAAGAAGATTTTATTAATATCTTTATCTTTAAATTAGAAGAATTAATTAATAATTCTAAATATAATCTATATAAAGATAAATTATTAGAAATAAAATATTTAATTAGTTATTTAAACCCTAGTTTAAATATAATAAATAATTCTAAAGATAAATTATATTTAAATTCTAAATCTTTATCTTCAATATTAAATATAGATAAATATTATTATAAATATTTAAATAGTTATTTACAAAAAGAATTTATTTATAATATTAAACCATCTTTAATATCTATTCTTTTAACTAATAATTTAGATTATAATAATTATAATGAAATAATAAGAATATTAATTAATATTACTTTAATTAAATCTTATTTAGTATTTAAAAATAATAAAAATATTACTATTAATTTAAATTTTCATGATATAATTAGATTGTATAATAAAAATAATACAAGAAGTATTACTATTTTAGAAAGTATTCTAAGTAATAAGCATGATACTAATATAGTAATGCAAGAATTAAGAGGGATATATGAATATGAAAGTAGTAAAGGATTTTAAAGATTATGAGATAATTGATGCTAGTTTAGGCATGAAGTATGAAAGATGGGGTAATGTTTATTTATTAAGACCAGACCCTTTAGTTATGTGGGATAGTAAATTAGAAACAAGTAAGTTAGATGCTATTTACCATCGTAGTAATAAAGGTGGTGGATACTGGGAAAATAAAAGGAATATTAATACCTTTAATGTTAGTTATAAAGATTTAAAGTTTAATTTAAAGCAAATGGGTTTTAAACATACAGGTTTATTTCCAGAACAAGCTATTAACTGGGACTTTTTAAGAAGTAAAATTAAAGATAAAAAGGATGTTAAAGTTTTAAATTTATTTGCTTATACGGGGGCTATGTCAGTTGCTGCTTTAAAAGAAGGAGCGAGTGTTGTTCATGTTGATTCATCAAGGGGAATGATTGAATGGGCTAAAGAGAATGTTAAATTAAATAATTTGGAAGATAGACCCATCAGATTTTTAGTAGATGACTGCATAAAGTTTGTTAAAAGAGAAATTAGACGTGGTAATAATTATGATGTAATCGTGATGGATCCACCTAGTTATGGAAAAGGTGCAAATGGAGAAATCTGGTCTCTTGAAAAGGATTTATTTAATTTAATCAATCTCTGTCAAGAATTGTTATCAGATACTCCTATTCTATTCATGGTTAATTCTTATTCAGGATTATCACCTCAAGTTTTAGAAAATATTTTAAAACTAACTAATAAAAATAAAAATGTAAATATTTATTCTTATGAAATAGGACTTCCAATTACTAAGAATGATTTAGTACTTCCATGTGGTATAACGGGAGTAATTGAATATGAATAATTTAAATATTTTATATGAAGATAATCATCTAATAGTTGTTATTAAGCCAAAAGATATTTTAAGTCAAGCGGATATTACTAATCAAGAAGATATGCTTACTATCTTAAAAGACTATATTAAAAATAAATATAATAAACCTGGTAATGTTTATCTTGGTTTAGTTCATAGACTAGATAAGAAAACAAGTGGTATCATGGTTTTTGCTAGAACTTCCAAAGCTGCTAAGAGATTACAAGAATCAATTAAGAATAAAACTTTTAAGAAAACTTATTTAGCAGTAGTTCATGGAAAAGTTCCAAATGAAGGTACTTACATAGATTACCTAGAAAAGCAAGGAACAAGAAGCGTTATTTCAACTAAAGAAAAAGGAAAGTATGCAGAACTTGATTTTAAAAGATTAGATTATAATGCAAAAGAAAATTTATCTTTAGTAGAAATAAATTTAAAAACAGGTCGTAATCATCAAATAAGACTTCAGTTTGCAAGTAGAAACTTTCCTTTATATGGTGATGATAAATATGGTAATGACCAAAATAAAACTTTAGGTCTATTTGCATATAAATTAGAATTTCCTCATCCAACTACTAAAGAGATATTATCTTTTAAATCTATTCCAGATTATGAACCATTTAAAAACTTCAAGATTAAGCCTTGAAGTTTTATTTACCTGCTTCATAAACATTTTCCATTAAACTAATAACGGTCATTGGTCCAACTCCTCCAGGAACAGGAGTCATTAAACTAGCTTTATCTATGCAAGCAGCATCAACATCTCCATATAATTTACCGTCTACTCTATTGATACCAACATCAATGATAATAGCATTATCTTTAACCATATCTTTAGTTATTAAACCTTTCTTGCCTACAGCAACGATTAAAATATCAGCTTCCCTTGTATAAGATTTTAAATCTTTAGTTTTCGAATGACACAAAGTAACTGTTGCATTTCTATGAAGTAATAAATGGAAAAGTGGAAGACCTACTAATTCACTTCTACCTACAATTACTATTCTCTTACCAATAACATCAATCTTATAAGAATCAAGTAAAGTCATTACTCCTTTAGGAGTACAAGGTATTAAAGAATGTTCATTTTTAACTAACTTTAATAAACTATTATTAGTAAGACCATCTACATCTTTTAAAGAAGAAACGCTATTTAAGACCTTATCTTTATCTATATTACTAGGAAGTGGTAGTTGAACTATTATTCCCGTTATACTAGAGTCTTTGTTTAATTCTTCTATTTCTTTGATCAAATCAGAGGTTGTAATAACATCAAAGTGTAAGTTTTTAAAATTATAGCCAACTTCTTGAGCCATCTTTTCTTTTTGCCCTACATAAACTTTACTTGCTGGATTATCACCTACACTTATTACTACTAAAGTTAACTTAGAAGATAACTTAGCAATCTTTTCTTTTAATAATTCCTTTCTTTCTAAACTAATCTTTTTACCATCAATTATTTTTTCATTCATAATTACGCATTTCCTTTCTTAATAATTTATAATTTGGGATTATCTTCTCAACTAAACTCCAAAAACTCTTAGAGTGATCAGGATAAACTAAATGAGATAATTCATGAGCTATTACATAATCTAAATATTTTATATCTTTTTTTATTAATTCTAAATTTAAAGTAACTCTTTTAGTTCTAACATTACATACTCCCCATCTTGTTTTCATACTTCTAATTGTTAAACTTGGATAAGGAATAGAAGTTGGAAAAATATTATAAATCTTATCTAATTCTTCTTGAAAGATAACTTTAGCTTGTTTTAATAACCATTTATTTATATCATAATCCTTATTTATTAAAAGTCTTGTTTCTCTTAAGATAGCGTCTTTTGTATTTAAATAAACGATATCATACTTCTTCCCTAGATACGTGAATGTTTCTTCTTGTTCTTTTCTTCTTGATTGTCTCTCGTACATTCTAATAATTGCTTTCTTATTATCTTCAATTAACTTTAATATTTCCTTATCTTTTGTATAATAATTAGTTGTAACATAGATATTTAAATCATCATTTACTCTTAAATAAGTATTTTTATTAGTTTTCTTTCTAACTATTATTACTTCAAATTCTTGATTATCTATAACTACTTTCATATCCATCCCTTTTAATTATAACATGAAAAGAAAAAAACAGGTAGAAAAACCTGTCTATTTTACACATTTTGTTCGATATCTATATTGGGTAATTTCACTTCCATCTAATTTTTGATATCCATCTGGCATATTACTTTCTAAGATATAATCTGTATAAATTAATTTTTTATCAATTGTTCTTGATTTATAATATGTAACATTTTTAGTTTCTGTAATCGTATCACGATATTTATAATATTTAACTGTTTTATATTTAGTAACATTATCACATACTTGTTTTTGATAAGTACAAGTAACTTTTCCAATTCCTTTCGTTGTACATTTTAAAGCATTGTTATCCCAAGAAGTTCTATTAACTGTATAAGTTTCAGTACTACAACTCTTTGTAGAGTATGGTTCACTTTCACTCTTAGTTTTAATTTCTCGTCCTTCTTTTGATTTAGGTTTTTTAGTTGAATATTTACTCCAATCAGTTGTAGTTGTTATTTCAGTATCTCTATTTGTAACAGCAACTTCTAACTTATCATTTCCTGTAATTACTTCCGTTGTTTCAGGACTCCATTCTCCATATACAATTTCTTCTTTATATCCTTTAACTAAAACTCTAGATTCTACTTCTAAATTTGGATCGCTTTTAATTTCGGTTGTCCATTCTCCAAATTCTTGACATACAGGTACTGTTGGTACAGTAGTTGATTCATTATTTTCTGAATTATTATTACTATTATCATTGTTATCATTACTATCTGCTGGTTCTTCTTCATCTTCAGAAATATAATTTTCTCCATTACAAGTTAAACAATTAAAATCTAAATCATAATAATAAACTCTTTTTTCTTCATTACTAGGACAATTTAAATATATTTCTAACATGTAATCATTACTATTCTTAGTCATACTAATATATGATGTATTATAACCACATACTTTAGAATCATAATCTAATACTTCTGTAATTAATTTTTCATCTATTAAACTTTTAACATTAATAGTTTTAGTTTCCCCTTTTTCAGTAGGAAGATTACCATCTATAAAGAAATATTTAATAGCAGTTTCTCTTAAAATATCAATATTACTATCAAATACTAAACCACTATCAACTTTATTTTCTTCTTTCTTATCTTCTTTCTTAAAATTATTTTTTAAACTAAAGAATAAGAATATTAATAAAGCAACTATTAATAAAATTAATATTATTTTTAATATTAAATTTTTATTAGAAAATGGTTTTCTTGGTTCTCCTTCTCCATTCTCATCATTTTCAACTTCATCTAAGTAAGCATCATAATCAAATTCATTTTCCTCAGTATACATATACTTTCCCCCCTAAAAACTGCCTATATTATACTATAATTATTCATAAATGTCAAATAATTTTTTAAAAGCACTAAAAAAATAGGATTAATCCTATTACTTTTAGTTAGTTTAAGCAACTTTTGATTTGCCTGATTCTATGATTTCAAGTACTTCAGAAACTGGTATTTCAACGACCTTAGCAATCATTTCAATGGGAACACCATTGGCATTTAAATTTGCTATTATTTGTTTTCTTGCTCTAATTATTCCAATAGTATATCCTCCCATATAAGAATCTGCTGCTCTTGTATTCTCTTCTAATTCCTTAGTCCACATATTCTCCTCCTTCTTAGATAGTTCCACTATCTTACTATAATAATCTTCTAGTAAGGGTTCATTCTTTACAATACTCTTCAATTCATCTTCATCATCAATTGTTAGTAATTTATAAAGTTTTTCTCCATCTGTAACATCATTGTAGCAAGTATTTTTGTATTTGTCAAGATTGACATGCTCAATTTCGAATAAATTTTTATTTTTTAAAGCATTAGCTGGTATATTAATAATCTCACGTGGTGCTACTACTTCTTTTAATTCATCAGTTGAAAACCAATTTAAACTTATAAGACAAAAAGTATTAATATATTTATAATAACCAACTTTTTTTAATTCCTCTTCGCTTATAGTTTTCTTATTTTTCTTCTTATATTTATTCAAACAAATTATTGATAAATAAATCGTATTTCGTATATAATTACCATCACTATTGTTATTCATTTCTATTATGAATTCATATTCTTCATAATAGAAATGAAAGTCAACTGTTTTTCTAGCATCATAAACATTTATCCGTTCTAGTTTAGTATCATCAACAAATACTTTTCCATGAACATCAGAATAAGTAAGATTAAGTCTCTTCATAACAATCCATTCAATAAAATTTAGATTATTTCTACTGAATAAATCATTGAAATCAGAATCAGTTCTTACTTTTCGAAGTTTCATTCTAAATTAACTATAAAGGATAAATTAAAATTTGTCAAAAATGCTAGATTTTGAAATTCTATGAAAATTTTCTGAAATCTCGAAATTCCCCTTAGAGCAAATTCCAGGTTTTCAAGAAAAAAATCAGCAATTTTAGAAATTCCCCGATTTTTGATTGACGAAATTTTACACTATTTTTTTTCAGACTCATTATATTTTTCTTTAAAACTATGGTAACTTCCATTTCTTCTATATCCTAAAACACAATTTAAATTAATATTATCTAACGATTTAAAGATATTATAATCAACATTGATATTAGTTTTCTTTAATTCTTTAATTAAATTCTTTACTTCTTGTCTTTTACTAGTTAAATTATCTTGTTTTGTTACTTGTTCTGTGAATTTACATGCACAATTTAGAAATTTTAAATCATTACTTTTACTCCAAGCAATAATATCTTCTTCTCTTATTAAATACATTGGTCTAATAAGTTCTAAACCAGGGAAATTCTCGCTATGAAGTTTAGGCATCATCGTTTTAACCTCTGCTCCATATAACATTGATAAAAGAGTTGTTTCAATAACATCATCAAAATGATGACCTAAAGCAATTTTATTACAACCTAGTTCTTTGGCTTTATTATAAAGACATCCTCTTCGCATTCTAGCACATAAATAACAAGGACTCTTATCAATAGTTGTTACAATATCAAAGATATCACTTTCAAAGATTTCAATATTCAAATTCAATGTTTTAGCATTCTCTTTGATTAAATCCAGATTTTTTTGATTATAACCAGGATTCATAACAACATAATAAGCCTCAAACTTAAACTTTCCATGTTTTATTAATTCTTCTATACATTTAGCCATTAAGAAGGAATCTTTACCGCCAGATATACAAATCATAACTTTATCATTTTCTTTAATTAATTCATATTCACTTACAGCTTTTACAAATCTACTCCATATTTCTTTTCGATATTTCTTAATTATACTTCTTTCAATTTCTTGATATGTTACCATTTTATCACTTCCAAACCTCATTAATTTTATCATAAAATATCTTTAAAGTAAAGAAAAGAAAGCATTAGCCTTCTTCTATTTCAACTTCAAAAGAAAATTTTCATTTTAAAAATCTATTGTTTTTTTAGTTGTTGACTTGATATAAACGATTATTAAGATACCAACGACAATTAGAATAGCAACTACAGATGCTATCATTAATACTTTATTAGATTTAGTATCTTCTTCTGCCTCTGTATTTGCTTCATTATCTTGTTGATCTTCATCAGTTATATCGTCTTGATTTAAATCTCCACCATCTAATATGGTATCATCCTCTAATTGAGGAGTATCAGTTTTATCAGTAGTTTCTCCATTTGAAGTTTCAACTTCTGTTTTATTAGTTGATCCTGATGTTCCTTGATTACTACCTGAATTAGTACCAACATTGGGTTTAGTAGTAGATGAATTATTATTTTGGTTAGAACTACTACTTGAATTATTAGAAGATTGATTATTATTTTCTATATCTTCTTGATCTTCATCATTATCAGTTGATGGAGTCGTTGGTTTATTATCTTCAGTTGGATTTTCTTCGGGTTTAGTTGTTGTTGATCCTTGATCTCCAGTAGATCCTGATGTATTTCCAGATTGACTACCTTGATTACCTGACTCATTTCCTGAAGATTCGCTTTCATTTCCTGATGACTCACCACCAGTTGTTGGTTTATCTTCTTCCTCTTTATCTTTATCATCATTATTATCTTTATCATTGTCTTCTTCTTTAGGTGGTTCTTTTTCTTCATCATTTGGCTTTTCTTCAACTTTTACTACATAAGTAAATTTCGAAGTATCACCTAAAGTAACATTAGAGTCTTCTAATTTAACATTTTTCCAATTGTTATCATTATAAGATAAAGCTATATAACTTATATTATAATCAACACTTTTCTTAGAAGTTGTTTCAAATTCTATTTTACCTAACGATAATTCTTTTTTCTCATTTAGTAAATTATGTTCTGCTCCAACTCCCCCGGTTGTAACAATTATTCTTAAAGTATGATTAACAGCATCATAACTATAAGTTTTAGTATATTTCTTAGTTGTAAATTCTTTATTAAATTCAAAATTCTTAACTTTAACTGTATCACTTATTTTATAGACTACATCAATTCCTCCAACAAAACCTTCTTCAAAGTGAATTGTTGTATCAATTACCCCATTTGAACTTTCTTTAAATGCTAAAGTAGTTAAGGCATGAGAAGTAATTGAAGGGAAAAGCATGAAGATAAGTAATGCTAATTTTAATATGTTCTTTTTCATGTTCTTTCCCTCCTTTTAATTTCCTTTTGTATTTGAATCAGTTATAGTTATCTTTTCTAATTCCGAATAAGATTTTAAACCACTAATGGCTTTAGATGTACTAGTAATTCTTTCATCAGTTGGAACCATACTTCCGTCTTCTCCAGTTTCCATATTATTTGCACGATATAGATTTGCTCTTATACTTGAAGAACCTTTTCGCATTGCTTCATATTCTTCCTTAGTCATTACAAACATCCAAGTTCCTTTAGCAACACTATAAACATGTTTATCAGGTTCAACTTCCGCAAATAATAATTGATATCCATCATATACTTTTGTTTCATCAAAAGCATCATTGATAGTTACAATATTAAATGCAGGGTCTCCGCGATATTCACCTTTAATGATTACTGAACCAGCTTTAATTGTTTCAGTTCCACTTGTATAATCTTTATCTAATACTCCAATTGTATCAAGTTCAACATTATCTCCAGGTGGAGCAATTACATCAAGTTCAAGTCCTGATAAGGTTGTCTTACCAACACTTTCAATCTTAATATAAGCGATATCATTAAATGTATATAATTGATTATTAGAAACAGTTCCAGGTTTCATGAAGTAAACTAAGTCAGTATAGTTATTATCACTAGTTAAATTAAAGGTTCCTTCTTTAGCAACTTCCCAAGTAACTTTATCTTTACTTACAGAAATCTTATATTTACTAATTGTATTAGCATCCAACTTAGAATCAGTTGTTAAAGCTTGATATTTAATTCCACTTATCGAATAATTAGCATTTAAGTTAATAATTACATAAGCATTTCCATTATCAGTTGTTACATTAGTCTTATTTGGATCAAAAGTACTAATTTTTTCAAGTCCAACAAATCCTGTTTTAGAATCACCATCAATTAATTTATTAACTGATAACTTATCATAATCCATATCACTATCTTCAAGATCAACGATTTCTCCTTTTGCTTTAACGTTAGATTCAATACTAAATGTGTCTTTTGATGCCAATGCGCCATCATAAGAAATCTTAATTTCTTCTAACTTAACAGTATTTGTTTTATTAAGTAGATAATCATAAGCAACTATTTGATATGCATAAGCTCGGTTATTTTCAGCACCTAACTTATCAACGTATGAAGACTCAGTTCCTTCAACAAAGGCAACGGCTACGCCATTTCGAATAATTTCATAACCAAGTATCTTTGATTTATCTCCTTCTATATCGAAGTTTAAAGTAACTTCTTTATTTTTATCATCTTTATTAACTAAAGTTGCTGTTAGTTTAGTAGTATCAGAAATCTTTGTTCCTTGATTTAATCTAAATCTTCTGGCTTCATCATTTAAGTACCAAATTGGCCTCGTTTCTTTTTCCAAGTTTAGACTTGCAATTTCAGCCTTAACAGCATCTGTTGGTCTTAAGCCCCAAATTTCAAAGAATTCAGTTAAATCTTTGTTAGCAGCTTTACTTGCAAATAGGATAAGTAAATCATCAGATGAATATTTTTTAGTACTATTGTCAAATCTTCTGGCTTCTTTATTAATTCGAGCGAATATTGAATTTGTATCTTCAAATGTCTTAGTATCATCATAGGCTAAATGTAATTGCCAGTACATTCCAAGTTGAACAAATACATTTTGAGCACGTCCTGCTGTATGAGATGTTACTTTCTCATAAATCTTTGGATAAATTCCACTTACTTCAAGTCTTGATTTATCTTTATCATTACTTGTTTGAGCAAGTAATGCAAATACGTTATTTGTAACCTCGGCTTTGGCTAAAGTTCCTTGATTTATTTGATGTCCTACTTCATGGCTAATTCCCCAACCAAAGTATCCGGTTTTATCGATAGTATTAGGTTCTGCTTGAACTAGTCCGGGAACGGAACCATATTCAATACCAATATGATATCCTCCGGCATACATAAATGCACCATAGAACATTCTCATATAACGGATATTAATTCTAGCCTTTGGAGTAGCATCAGCAGTTTCCTTATTATCTAATCCTTTATGACGATAGAACATATCAATCATTTCATCAAAGGCTTCGGTTGATTTATAAACTCTTGAAACTTTGTCATCGATGTTATCTAATTTACTATTAATTGCATCTAAAACTGCTGTTGCAGGAACTGAGAATAATCCTTGTCTTGTTACAATCTCAGTTGAATTTTCAACACTTTCCGTTTGTTTGAAAGCATCTCCATAAGTTTTCTTAATTGAATTAATATGACTATCTAATTCATTTATATATGTTTTAATTGCTGCTTTCTTCTCAGTCTCATCTTTTAAATAAGTAGTATCAAGAACAGGAATCTTAACTCCTCCACTTACTCTTATCTTAATTGGAACATCATTAGGTTTTGAAGTATAACGAATATATACACTTCCTCCTCTTTCCGCTTCAGCATCTCCAATCTTTGGAACATCAATTATATTTTGACCCACCTTTAAGTTACCAATTGCTTTATTCCAAGTTCCCGCTTCCGCATAAAATTGAGAGAATACCACTTGGATATTAGGATTTTGATTTTTAGAACCAACATAGATAGTTAACTTATCTCCTGGTTTAGCAACTACTCCTAAAGGTTGATAATCATTAATAGTCATAGCAAATCCTGGATTTACATATGAATTTGAATAATTAGGATCAAGTGTAATAACATCATCTAATTTCTTATCATTTAAGATATCTTCTGCATATTTTAAATCAGCAAGAATAACATCACGATAAGGGTTATATTCGTTGTTATCTTTAATATCTGCTCTATTTCTTAGTTCGTCAATCTTACTTTGATTAACACCATCAGCAAGTTCAAGTCTTAAATCATCAGTAAATAAGTTCGCAACATCATCAAGTAATGAATCATATTTATAAATCTTAACTTCATTAAATTCAATTGGGCCTGAGCCTGATGCCGTTAAACCAAATTGAATAGCATCAGCATTAATTGGTTCATAAGTTCTAATTATATAGTAAGTACGATTATTTTCATCTTTCTTACTTGATAAAGTAGCTCCAATTGTTTTTCTAGTTGCTTGTTGATATGAATCTACACCTTCCCAATAATGAACTTTTAAGTCATTTTCATCACTCTTCTTTAAAGAAGCAGTATAAGAATCAGGAACTGTTAAAATAAATTCATTCATTTGATAAGAATTATCTAAAACAATTATCGGTGCACCCATATTTACATAATGTGCATTCATTGTCCAATCAGTCTGTTTAAAATAGGTTTTAAAGTTATCATCAACGATAGAGAATTTATCTCCACCTTCCATTGTACCTAATGAATAAATAACATCTTTAATATGATTTGTAACACTCTTACCATCATCTTTAGTATTTATTAATTTATATTTAGGTGTAATCGTTGGAGCAATTCCTAAAGTCTTACCACGAACAGTTTGACTCTTAGGTCCTTCTCCATTTGGATTATTACCAGTTATATAAACTTCATATTCCGTTTCATCTTTTAAACCTTTTAAAGCATAACTATTTTTATCAATTAGAGAAGTTTTAGTCCATTTTTCAGTTCCTACCTCTCTATAATATACATAATAATTTAATGTATCTTTCATATCTTTCCAGCTTAAGTTTAAAGCTGAATAATCAGGAGTTACATTAACCATATCAGGTGAAGGTGGTAAGCCATTAAATTTAGGACTAGCTGTAACTTCGTCGCTAAAGCCACTCTTCCATTCTCCATTAACAGCTTGAACTGCTATTTTATAGGTTTTATAATTTTCTAAATCTTCAATTGTAAAATTAGTAAATGTTGTTTGAAAAATAACATTATTTTTCTTATCTCCATTTATTCTAATTTCATATCCTGTAACATTAGTAACTGGATCAAAAGTTACAGTTAATTGTTCACTTACACTATCATCAACTTTTATATTTTTAGGAATATAGAAACCATCTGGTTCAGATAATTCCATCTTAACATTATTTAAGAATTCTACTTTAGCAATATCTGCAAGTTTATTAGAACCTACCTTTGTAACTTTAATAGTTACTTTCTTAACGGCAATTTGACTTCCTAAATCAATGACAATAGCACCTTCTGTATCTTCATCAGTAAAGTACTCAATACCATCAACTTTCTTTATTTCTTTTGGTTTAACTTCTTTAGTTAAGGTTTTCCCATTTTCAACATATTCAACAACAAGACTCATTTCTTCAGGTTTATTTTCCCCAACTTGAACCTTAATTTCACTCATTTCAACAGGTTCATTATTATCTTTTGCTAAATCTAAAACTAAATTAATTGGATTTTTTTCACTTACTTCTTGATTATCCTTTGGCTTTAAAGTAACAACTTCACTAGAATCTGTAAAAATTGAGGATAATTCACCTTCCACTTCAACATCAGTTGGAACTTCAATTGAAACTTTACTACTATCCATAATTGGATTAGTATCTTCAATCTTAGCAGATTTCTTCGTACTATTAATACTTGCTGTAATATAATTTAAATCAGCAATATCAGTTACACCATCAAAGTTTAAATCATAACTTCCTTTTCCTTTAACAGCATTAAGCATTAAATCTAAGTCTTTATCATCGACAATTTCATCATTATTAATATCCCCAATTGTAAACATACCATTTTCATTAGTAATACTAACTCTCTTTGAAAAGTCTTTTAAAGTAACAGGAACTAAATAATCAACAAAATTATTACCTACTAATCCTACTTTATATTCACCTACTTCAAGGCCATAGATATTAATAGAATAGTAAACAATTTTTCTATTCTCGGCTGTTCCTTCAAGTGGTTTTCCATCTACTCCTCTTTTAGTAGCTGTTATTTTAATACCCTCTTGACTACCTAAAGTAACAACTTTTTCTTTTTTAATATTAGTAATTTCATCAAGGGCGAACTCAGCACTTTGATTCTTACTATTTTTAATTTGATATTTGATACCATTGTCTACATTTTCTTCAATTGGTAAAACAAGTTCTACCTCAAGTTCAATGTCTCCAGTACCCTTAAATTCTTCATTACTTATTACTTTTGGTTCAGTTTCAATTGCTGAAACATTCATAAATGGTGTTACATAATTAAATACCATAACAACTAGTAAAAATAATGAAACAATTTTTCTAAACTTCTTCATAAAAACACCTCAATCGTATTATATTTTATTCTTAATAAGAAGTCAACAATATTTATCATAAATTGACAAAATTTGATGTCAATTTTTTAAAAAAATGTCAACTTCTAAATTCCTTAAATTTTATTTTCAAATTTTAGAAATTATACATATTTTTTAAAATATAATATCCCTTTCTTTAATGTTTTTTATTATAGCAAAGATATTATCAAAAAGCAAGAAAAAATTAGCACTCTATGTACTAATATTTTCTTTTATAATCCATCTTCTAATTGTTCAATTTTTGGTTTATTATCCTCTTTAGGAGAGTCAACTTTGGCTTTGGTTGGTTCTGGAAGTTGAGATTCTACTTTAGTCTCTGTATTCAACGATTCTACTGGAGCAACAACAGAAGGCACTACTATTTTAGGTTCAACGGGAATGACATTACTGATAGGAGTTGAAACCTCAGGAAGAATTTCAGGAGTTGTCGGTTCTTTAGTCTCAACAACTGGGACTATATCAATTGATTCCATCGGATTAACTGGCTTAACTTCCTCTTTTGCTTCGCCTTGACTAGGCATAACCGGACTTATTGGCTCATTTATTTTAACTTGGGCTTTTTCTTCTTTTATCTCCTCTTTTGTATTTTCAGTTGGATTACTAGGTTCAACTGGTTTTACTTCAGTTTGTTTATCTTTATTATCTTTTTTATCAGGTTTATCTTTTCCTTTTTTAACTCCTAATATAATAACTATTACTAAAATAATAAATAAAGCAAGCACTCCAATTCCAACATATATATTAGTCATATTATAAAGTTCAAATTCAAATTCAATATCATCCATTCCTGATGAATCTAACTTCCAAGTTAACTTTTTAAGTCCATCACTTGTAGAAGTTGCATTATGAGACTTAGCAGCATAAGGTAAGGTAACATTAAAACTTAAATCCATTCCTTCTGTAAGACTTGATAAATCTCCATTTAAATCTAAATCAGTATCTGTATCTATATCTGTATCAGTTGTCTCTTCATCAGATGTTGTATCATCAGTAATAGTAGTATCATTGTTATAAGTTAAACCACTATCATTAGAATCAAAACTAAACTTAGCTTTGTAAGTATTCTTTATAAGTCCCTTTGTAACTTTAAATAAAGGACTATCTGCATTTTCCTCTAATATACCAGATAAACTATAATCAGTATCCATTGTAGTTGAATAATCATCTATATTTTTAATCTTCTTGGTTAAAACATATCCTATCATATCTCCATCAACATAATCTTTAATAGTAAATCCTTCCGACTCTATCTCCCTCTTATTCTCATCTTCAAGTAAATCTTGATCTCCAAGTAATGTTTTATTAACAGCATAAGTTATATCAAAATCCATTGATTTATCCTTTTTAATTCCCATATTTACATTATATTTAACACATCCTGTTAATAAGCAAATAACTAGTATCATCAATAAGTATTTAATTTTCTTCATAAACTCCTCCTTTAAATTCTTATTTTTCGACAATATTATTTTAACATTAATTACTTAAAGAGACAATAGTTTTAAAAAATATTTTTTACTTTACACATTAATATATTTATAATTTTTAAATTTAACTTTTATTAATCATTTCTTTTTTTGTATCAGCGTTACTTTTATAATATTTATTTTAAAATAATTATAATATTTATATTGACTTCTCTATCTCAATCATTTATAATTAATTTATGGGTATACTTAATTCGTTAGGTGCTAATCCTTTATAATATAGACACTTTTTTCATCTTAGGACTGCATCCAAAAAATATATTGTAAAGGAGGTGGTGTATTATGACGTTGAGAGAATTTTTTCTTCATGTTGTAATAATACTACTAGTTGTTTTACTTTACATCATGTACTTGCATCAATAGTGGTAACATCATTTTACTACCACTTAGGTAGTAAAAGGCACACTAACGATTTTGTCTATAGATTGTTAGTGTGCTGATTCAACACTTTGGATTAGTGCCTAACTTCCGACAATTAGGTATATCCTTTATTATTATATGAAGTATTCCTTCATGTATACATATTATCATATTTTAATTTAAAAATCAAGTATATTTTCAAAATTTAAACCTAAAAAAAGCAAGTACATATATCATGTACTTACATCAATAGTAGCAACATCATTTTACTACTTCTTAGGTAGCAAAAGGTACACTAACGATTTTGTCTATAGATTATTAGTGTGCTGAACCAAAAACTGGATTAGTACCTAACTTACGACAATTAGGTATATCCGCATATTTCTTATGAAGAACCTCTTCATGTATACATATTATTATATTTTAATTTAAAAATCAAGTATATTTTCCTAAATCAAAGAAAATATTTTATTGTTCTCCATTTAAAACTTTATCAATTAAGACTTTATTATTTTTAATTCTTTCATTAGAAGGATTTATTTCTAAAGCCTTATCTATATAATAAAGAGATTCAGGTAATAAATTTAAATAATAACAAGCAATTGATAATAAATCATAAATAGTTTCATTCCAAGAGAATACTTCATTTATATAAGTTTTAGCATGAGTTTTAATCTTTAAAGCTTGTTTTAAATAAGTATAAACTTCCGTGTACTCTTCCCTTTCATAATAAAGAAAAGCAAGTTCCATATAAGCATCTCTTAAGTAAGGTGCTTCTTTAATTGATTTTTCATACCACATAATGGCTTCATCAAATCTTTTTAAGTATTTATAGCAACGACCAATAAAGCGCATTGAACAAGCTCTTTCATCTCGCCAAGTAGCCTTCTTTAAACTTAAATGTTTAATTAAAGTATCAATTGCTTCTTGATATCTTTTATAATACATATATTCTCTACCTAAATAATGCATGTTTCTGTCATCCTCAGGATCTTCTTTAACTGATAACTCTAAAAGCGGTAAATAACTTCCTCTACTTTTTTCTTTATCTGGGTAATGATTAACGACTAAGTTTGAAATGGTAACTCTCGTTTCATTATTATTAATATTTTCTAAAACTTCATGAACAGGATGGGTCCATTTATAATCATGTCTCGTGTGGATTTTATCAAGATAGAATGTAACATCAGGAACACCATTTTCATCTATATGCCAATTATAAGTATAACTAACTCTCGTTTCTCCATGATAATTATCTTCTAAAACTTTTCTCCAACCACTTTCAAAAACTTCATCTAAATCCATTGAAATACAAAGGTCAGCATCATCTGGTAACAAATTTAAGATTTCATTTCTGGCATCATCAAAGCGGAATGAATCATAAACTTTTTCAAAAACCATTACTCCAAGTTCTTTTAATTTCTCTTTAGTATCATCAGTTGAACCTGTATCAAGGACATAAATAGCATCAGCTTCCTTCATCGATTGATACCACCGTTCAACAAACTTACTTTCATTTTTTGCAATTGCATAAACAATAATTTTCATAGTTAGCCTCCGAAAAATTATATTCTAAAATTTAGGTAAATATACTTTTCAAATAAAAAAATACTTCATACGATAAAAGTAGATAGGAGGATTTTTATGTTTCAAGAAAGATGTTATGATAGAGATAACGATATAAATAATAACTTTTTTGCAAATGATATGACAAACAATATTGACATTGATACTAATGTTACTAATAATGATTTTAATGGTAATATGATGCCAAGTGGTGGATGTAATCAACCAATTGTTGAACCAATGCAAGAAAGATGTGTTCATAGAACTATAATGCATGAAGTTCCACATGTTTGTCCTATTAGAACAAGAGTAATCAATCATCATATTTACAAACATACTTATAGACCTGAATATTCTTGCTGCGAAGAAAATGTAGTAAGCAATATTGACCAAGGTTCTTGCTGCAATTTTAGATAAATAAATCAAAAATAAAATAGGTGTTTAGGCACTTATTTTATTTTAACCTCTTTACTTGACAAGAAAATAAATTGGATTATAATAGTAAAAGCAACAGGAGGCAATATGAATTTTGAAGGCTTAAAAGTATATTATAAATTAATGAAAAATTACAATAACAAAAAAATAGGTGTTAGCCTCGACTATCTAAATCAAGTATTTCTAAAGTATGTTGAAGATACCTTAGAAATTAAAGATAGTTACGATAGAATTATTAAAAAAGCCGTTTTATTATTACAAGAATTAAAATCTACTAACCCCTATCTTGCAGCATCACTCTTTAATCACTTGCTCTGGGGAGGTTATTTTTCTGCTAATAAAGAATTAGTTTATAATCAAGAAAGAATTCTTCTACCATTTTTTAATGGAGCCGTTGTTACAACTGGTAATGCTGCCTGTTTAGAGTTTTCAGATTTAGAAGCCAGAATCATATCGGAACTAGAATTTAAAGCCTATACAATTATTTGTTGTTATAATACTACAGAAGTAATAGCTATTTCCGAAATTGATAGAAAAACAACAATGCCTTTAGAAACTGAAAATAAAGAACCTAAATCCAAGGAGTTAGAATTTAATCATGCAATTACTTTAATAGATGGAATGGATGGTTTCTTTTTAACCGATCCTACTAATATTCAATTTTTAAATATTAAAAACTTAATCTATGGTAAATTAATTTTTGATAAATCTCATTTAATATTAGATTATGCTTCACTTGCTGTTCGAAATGATATTAAAACTCAAGAATTAGTTGAAATTATTAAAAAAATTAAACATCAAGGTAATAAAAGAATCTTAACTTCTAAGAAAACTATTGAAATATTCAAACAAGCAAAATCAATATTTAATGATAATAAAAACATAATTGAAGATTATTACTCAGATACTAAAGAAGATATTGATGATGTAAGTAAGAAATTAATTAAATTTTATGCCAAAAAATAAGTGCCCCGGCACTTATTTTAATTCAACTTCTTTAGTTACAATTTTCTTAGTATTATTGAAGATATCATACATTCCTCCAGCCGTTATTCCAGATAATAAAATCGCAGCATCCAAATCTTTCGTGATTATCCATTCAATAACCGCAACTATAACTCCAATAGCCAGATTTTGAAGGGGTATTAATTCATCTTTAATAAATTTAACTTTCTTTGAAAAGAACCCCAATATCATGGTAACTAAAAATGTAACCAAAGTAATTATCTCAGTAGTTCCCATATCCACCTCTGGTAAATTATATGTTAATATTTTTTAAATATTAATAATTATCTAGTAATCCCGGAACTTTCTAAGATTTTATCTTGCAAACTAAACATAACTTCTTCGTCTTCCTTTTTCATATGATCATACCCAAGAAGATGTAACATTCCGTGAACTGCTAAAAAACATAACTCTCTGGTATTAGAATGCCCATATTCTAAAGCCTGACTATGAACTTTATCAATTGAAATATAAATATCACCTAAAACTCTCTCTTTAGGATTAAAAGTCTTATCATCTTCAAGTGCAAAACTAATAACATCGGTTTCTCGATCAATTCCCCTATAGTTCTTATTAAGTTCATGAATATAATTATTATCAACAATAATTACATTAAATTCAAGCTTTTTTAAATCTAATATTTTTAATCCATTTTTTAATACTTTTAAAACTATTTTAAAGTCATCATCTAAATTTTCTTCTGTTTCATTAAATAAACCTATTTTCATTTCTACCTCACATCATTATATATAAAAGAATAACTGTTGCAATTATAATTCCTGATATTAAAATGGTACTAATTGTCTTTTTAGACATATTATCAGTTACTTTATCTAATATTCTATAAATAAAATATCCAAGCATTCCTCCAATTATATTAAGCATTATATCATCAACATCAAAACATCTTCCAATTACTAATTGAACTGTTTCAATGGAAAGTGATACTAATAAGATAAGTAAGAAAGCAACTCTTTTTTTATCTAATCTTAAATAATAAGAAGCATAAAAACCATATGGCATAAATAAAACAATATTTCCTATAACATTTTTATAAAATAACTTTGAACCAATCATATACCTTGTTACTTCTTTAAAAGGAATAAAGTTATTACCATAAGAAGTTACATCTTGATAGGTTACTACTTGGAAAAACATTAAAATATAAACAATAAATATTAAAGTAAGTATTTCTTCATAAAGAACAAATTTAGGTTTATATTTAATTAAATACATAATTCGAAGTGATACTATTGCAACTATCGATACCGCAACAACTGGCCAGGTTATTTTCATAACTTCTAGTAGACTATCAGCTAAATTAAACATATTATTCTTCCTTTTCTTTAATATCTTCCTTAATTTCACTATAAGCAGTGATGTTTTCATATACCTTAAAAAAGATATCTACATCTATTGTACTATTATTTACAATAATTTTCAATTTTTTTTGTGATAAAATTTTGGAATCTTTGGGTAATTTAGCTAAAATCTTACTTCTTGCAACCTTCAACGCCTCTTCATACGCTTCATCCACTGTATAAACATTATCTTCATCTATTACTTCCTCTACTTTTTCATAACTAAACTTAAAGGGTAAAAACTTATGAGCAAATATCTTAGTCTCTTCTATTTCTTCATCTTGAAACTTCGTTTTATCAAATAAATTATATTTTTTATTAAAAACAGTTAAACTTAACCTTTTCTTGGTTTTACCTGTTAAACTCTTCTTGGAATAAGCAATTGGATATGATACATGAACATTATACCAAGTCTCTCCATAAATAGTGGCATCAGCTCTTACTCGATCAACCACTTCCTCCTTATGAACAATCTCACCACTAACAACACTTTCACCCTTCTTAACATAATCATTTAACTTCTTAACAATACTTCCTTTCGTTGCTTCAATTGATAAGATAATCGCGTTTTTTGCTGCAACAACATTTCTGGGAGTCATATCTGTATCACTTTGATTAATAATTCTTTTTTCAACTTCAACTATATAACTAGCACCTACTCTAGTAATCTCAAGCCACTCTAATCGATCCTTATTATTATCTAAAATGTCTTTCTTAATCTTTTCTTTATCACTATAACTCCGAACAAACTTATATAAACTAAGACCCTTACTTTCTAACTCTCTTCTTACTAACTCTTCTATTTCTTTATCATCAGTTTTAATATCTATTTTAAATATTATATTTGATAAAAATATAATTAAACTAAGACCAAGTATTACCATAATAAAAAAAAGATAATGTTTTTTTAATAATTCTTTATACTTAATTAATCCCTTATATCCTATAAACTCTATATTATATATTTTCTTAAATTTATCTAATTTAATATAATTATCATAGTCTAAATAAAGTAAATAATAATTATCCTGTTTCTTAATCTTATTTATATATATATGATAACTAACTATTCTTTTAAAATATTTACTTTCTATTTTAACAATATAAATATTTTGCATAACTCACCTACAATTCAATTCTTTTAATACATCCTCCAATTAAAACTTCATTATCTAATAACTTTAATAAAGTTAAGTCACTACCTACTATTACTATTTCTTTAGTATCTTTTAAAAGTATTATTTTATCACTTGTTAATAACAATATTTCTTCATAATTAGAAACATCTAATTTATTATCTTTATAAATAAGTTCTAATTTACTTGAATTTAAATATTCTTTTATCTTTCCCATATCTAATATATTTTATTAAAATTATGTAAAGTTTATACCAATTGAAATTAAAAAATGTTATACTTGATTAGGAGGGTATTTATGAAAAAGTATTTATATATTGATTGTGATGGTGTTATTTATAACAGTGTCTCTTTAGCATTTAAGGAAATGGAAGAAATGGGGGTTGATACTAAAAATCAAGTTCAAATAGATAATTATTTTAAACATGTTAACTGGGATCATTTAATAAATAAGGATACTGTTATCAATGATAGTCTTACTAAGATTAAAGATTTAATAGATAGTAATGAATTTATAAAAGTTAAAGTTCTAACCCATATTTCTTGTTTTTATGAAGCTATTTTTAAAACGGAAGAGATTGAATCTCAAGTTCCAGGAGTTCAAGTTATTACACTTCCAAGATTAATTGGTAAAGAAACAATCCTTGATCCTAGTAATAGTATTTTAGTAGATGATGCTTTATATAAGATTAAAGATTGGGTTAAAAAAGGTGGCATTGGTGTTTGGTTTAATCAAAATGTAACAAATATTGTTGAACCATTTGAACTTGATGATAGTCAAGACTATTATATAACTAATAATTTAGAAGATTTAATTAAAATAAATGAATTACTTCATAGTAAACAAAAAGTAAGAAAATTCTAATTCTTACTTTATTTTTTTCTCAATAATTTTACTATTTATTAATTTCTTTAATAACTTTCTTTTTCTTTTATTATCTATATCTCTAAAGAACTCTATCTCAACTGTTTGCCAGATTAAAACCCAACCTCCAATTAAGAATAATTCTTGGGGTATAGCTCTATCATTTAAAATTCTTGATATAACTAACATGATTATTCCAACTAAAAAGTAAATAACTTGCATCTTATTATTATTAAAATGTTCTTTTATCATTAAGTTATATTCCATCTTTAAACTATTTCTTAAAATATCTTCTAAAGGTTTATCTATCTTTTTATTTAATACTATAGTTATATCTCCATCTACTTCTTTACAATTATCAAGAATAAATTTAATTAACTCTAAAGACACTAACTCTTTATTATATTTTGAAAAGAAATCATCTAAATCCATAATATCAACATCAATTACTTTTTCCATTATCTAACCTTTACCTTTTCTTTTACTTTTTCTTTTTCTATATCATGACATATAAAATATACTTCTTTATTATCTTTAACATATTTACCTATTCTATAACTTTTATTATCAATCATAAAGGTAATATACTCGCCTACTTCTGTTTTATAACTATAGTTATCACTAGATATCATCTTATATACTTTAGATATTAATTCTATATTTTTCTTATCTAAATCATTATCCATGTAATCTAAAAAACTATCTTCAACAACAATATATCTTTCTAATATCTTCTTAACCCATGTTAGATACTTTTGATAAAATATCTTCTCATCCATTACTTCACCTTCTTTTAACTTTTATTTTTTCTAAACTATTATTAACTCTATCTTCAATTGCTTGAATTGGTATATTACTTGCATATTCTTCTAAAATATTATCTAATTTAATTAACTTAGTATCTATCATTTTCTTTCTATTAGTAATATTATCTTCCATTATATCGTTATCTATATAATTACCTAATCTTTTTACATAATAACGATATCCATTTAATTTAGTACTAATACCTATTTCATATACTATATCATTATATCTAATTAAATAATAACTTTTAAAAAAAGAAAAGTTAACAGAAACCCAATATTTAAATAAATATAATTATAACTTGCATACTTACTAACTATATTATATAACAATCTAATTTTCTTCATATTTATTTTATCAGTATCTAATAAATCTTTATATCTTAAATTACTAACATAATTTTCTCCAAATAAAGGAACTTGTTCTGTAAAATGTTCAATCCAAGTAATATACTCTAAACTATTCTTAATTTCTAAAGTAGCTCTTTCTTCATACTCTGAATAATGTTTAAATAATTCAATCCTTTCTTTAATATTCTTAATTATACTTTTCTTATCTGATATATCCATCAAAACCTCCTAGGACTAATCCTAATTAAATTATAAAGTATTTTTCTAATTAAGTCTATATTTTTTAACTATTATTTAAAAAAACTGATAAAATAATTTAATATTTTTATCAGTTTCTAGATTAATATTTATAATTTGTATCAAGTTAGCCTGTCCCTCTCGGACTTCGCCCTCGTGGGGACTCAGGATACTAGGGCGTATGGTGTCAAACTTGTTCCATCTCCATTATCAATTATTGCGGTAGATTTGAGATAAAGGGCTGGCCGCACGCCGCCGGTGAGATTCGCACCGACGTAGCCAACGTCGCCGTCACTATTCCAGCCAGCGACACGGCCAGAGTCGAAGGAGGAGGGCGACAAGAACCACTCATAATTATCATGATTAGCAGAAGTTAACCAACTGGTTTCATAAGCTTCGTTGTAATACTCTCCTAAAGTAGTTTCATTCCAATAAGTACTATCGGCACTAAAACCATAATCTGATGGATACATTAAAGCAACACTACCTGACCAATTGGCTTGATTTCCACTCCAGATATCTCCTCCACTACATTCTTCATATTCTTCTTCAACCATACTACAACTTGCACTTTCTCTTTCATGTTCATACGATAATGCTGAAGTATCTGTATTATAATTAAAGTTTCCTAAGTAATATTTTGTCTCAGCAATCATATTTTTGGCATTATCATATAAGGAATTTAAATATCCTTTATCTTGCATTTCATCACCTTTTGAATTTAGCCAATACTGAAGTCCTGCTGTTGTCCAGTCATTATAATAATTATCGTCATTCCAATTCCAATAAGCACTATTTTCTGAATAATCTTTCATAAATTTAGCATTACTTAAAGGTAATACTTTATACGATGAAAAATTATTAAGTTTTCCTGATGTCAATTCACCTTTTATATAATAATTTTTACCACCTACAACATAAGTTTCAGGAAATACTCCTGTTAATACTTCATTTCTTACTATTTTTAAATGTTCTTCATTATTTTCATCTTTAAATACTCCAATTATTCTCCAAGTCTCACAATTATCTCCATTTTGTTCCATATTATCTTGACAATTGAAATATACATAATTATTTACATTTGTTCCAGAATATCGATATTCTCTTATATTACTACTTTCTTGAGTTACTTTCGTATTTGTATTTGTTACTCCTACTACTCCTCCAGTTTGACCTAATGTTTCTTTAACTATTTCAGTTCCTAAAGGTTTATCTAATTCTTTAGGTGTAAAGTCTCCATTTACAGATACCTTGACACTTGCAAATGCATCTGTATTCCAAGTAGTCATATCCATATCTGATGAACTTGCATCATCTCCGGCTCCTAAGTGCATTTCACTTGATACCCACATATATAACTTATAAGTTATCTTAGTATCTGTTCTTGTATTTGCTGCAATGGTATTTACCCAGATTTTTTTACCATTTTCAAAATCAGAATACTTTCCAGCCTTTATTACTTCAGTTTCTTCTCCTCCTGGTAATTGTTCAGTCAATCTAAATCTTATGAACTTATCTGGTATTCTTGTATGTCTATTCTCTGCTTCTTCTCCCCAACTAATTACTATTTCATACCAAATTGGTTTACTATAAGTATTCTTTCCTTCAATTGTAAACTCAAATACTTGACTTGGGTCATATGTACTTGTTGGCATAGCATTTTGAATATTTATAGTATTACTTGATTCAGTATACTTCATATAAATTTCGCCTGCAACCAACTGTTGGTTTTCACCAACCTTAAAATAATTCCATAATGAATAGGTTGCTCCTATTGTTAAAGTTAATACTAATAGAATTGCTCCTATTACTATTATTTTCTTTTCCTTGGCATATTTTTCCATTTCTTTTTTCCTCCTCTTCTTGGAAAATCTTCCCTTTATTCTAATAATATTATAAGACAAATTCTTGGACTTTTCAAGTCAATTTTTAAAAAGACACAGAAAAGATAGTATTAATATACTACTTCCCTATGTCTTAACTTGTTATATTTAATTAATTTTATCTTATGAGATAAGTTTGTATACCCCCCCCATGGTAAACTGAATGCTAACTTTATTTGTTGATACATTACATATATTTTTGCTTGTCATGAAGGGTCACTTCCTTTCCTATCCTATATATACATAATATCATAAATTTTCAAATAATCAAGTATAATTTGCAAAATTAGATGTAAAGTTTACAAAAAAAGAAGTTAATCCAAGTTTATACCAAAGTATCTACTTGCTAAATTACTTCTTTCAGGATAATCTTCTCTTAATAAAGCTTCTTCTAATTTCTTCTTATTATATGTTATTACTTTCCTTAAAACAGTTACTTCTGTTTTAATATCAATAATTGTATAACTAGTTATATTTCTTTTAACACATCCAGAACTTCCAACTCCATATAACTTAATATTATCAAAATCTTGTTCAAACCCAGTATGTTCATGTCCAACAAAAATATAATCACTATTAGTTTTCTTAACTACATCACCTAAACAATCTTTTAAGGTAGTTAATAAATTTAAACTATGATATGGATATTTTAAATTTTTATCTTTAATTAAGAAATGCATAAACTTAAACTTATTATTACCATATTTAAAATCAATAAATAAAGGACACTTTTCTAAAAACTTTCTTTCAATATCTCCTAAAGTAGATGCTATATATTTATAATGTTCTCTTTCACTTTCTTCAATATTATAATCACTACTGGTTCCAAATAAATACGCAAGTTCATGATTACCTAATATTAATTTAATATTATTATTTATAATTAAATCTAAACAAGATTTACTATCTGGTCCTATTCCAATTATATCTCCAAGACAGATGATTTCATCAATATTTTCTTTTTCAATATCTTTTAATATTTCTTTTAATGCTTCTAAATTACCATGTATATCTGAAAATAAAGCTATTCGCATATTAATTCCTCCTTGAATGCCTATTATTTTAATCTAAAATAGTAATAAATTCAAGTATTTTTAACTAATTTTAAGATTTATTTCTTAACTACATATCGTATAACAGGGACAAACTATACTTTTAAAGCCTAAACCAAGGTTATAAACTGGGTTAACTTGGGAAAATTGCTCCCAAAAATTGGTTAAAATTCAGAAATTTAAAGATAGATATTAGACAAATTTTTAAATTGCCTTACCTTTTGCTAGCAAATCATGAAATTACCTAATTTGACACATTTTGCAACATGTGATATGATGATTGCACAGGGAGGAGGAACATCATGAATAATGATATTAAGTTATTAGAGGAAGGAGAAATGGAACCTCTAATAAAAAATAATAGCATAAAGATTCTCTTTAATAGTAGTAATAAGGATATAACTACTCTTTTAGTATCAATTCTAACTAAAACGCCTTATGATAATTTAAAAGATAAAATAAAATTTTCACCACTTGCTAATAATAACACTAATCTCGAACAAAAAACAACAGAGCGTGATGTTGTATTAGAAATTAATACTGATACTAAAAGTTATATACTTATAACAGAGTTTAATTACTTTCGAAGAGATATTGAAAATGTATTAAATGATAAGAAATTCTGGGGATTTTGTCTAGATAAACTTGATAAACTTAAAAGAAAATGTATTGCCAAAAGTTCTTATTATTTATATAGAACTTTTGGAACTCAATTAAAAGTTAATGAAAGTTATTTTGATGCTAAGAATGTTGTATTATTTGATATTAATACTTTTGCAATTAATAGTAATGCCAAAAATTGTATGATTGATTATGTTATGTATGACATCGAAAATAAAGATATTTTCTCAGAAGATGTTAAAAGATATGCTTTAGATGTTGCAAATTGTTATAGAAAATGGTATAATCATAAGTATCAGGAATGTAATAGTGAAGAAAAGAATTTAATTCTTTTAGGAGCAATGCTTGCATCTAAAAAATTATCTGAAGTATTTAAATGTATAGATGAACTAGATACTTGTATTGATTTAAAAAAGAGATTGAAAGGAGTGATTATTGAAATGCTAGATACTAATACGGTAACTGCTAATATCTTTGATAGAGATAAAGAAGCAGAAGAAATGAAGAAGATTATTTTTGACTTTGCCAATAGTGAAACTGTAAAAAATGCACAAGCAAATGGAATGCTTATAGGTGAAGAAAAAAAAGAAAAAAATACAATTATTAATTCTTATAACTTAAATATTCCAATTACAACTATTGCTGAAATATGTGGGACTTCAATAGAAAAAGTCAAAAAAGTTATTAATGATTACTTAAAACAAACTAATCCTAATCTTAATTAAAGGAAATTAATATGACTGATATTGAATTAGATGAATCTTATAATGAGATAAAAAAGACTATTCTTGATTTTCAAAATAGTGAAACTGTTAGAAAAACTAAAGAAAAAGCAAGAGAAGAAGTAAGAATAAAATCGATTATTAATGCCTATAACTTAAATATTTCAATTGAAAACATTGCATATATATGTGATACTTCAATTGATAAAGTTAAAGATATTATTAAAGATTATGAAAACAGCCTAGTTAAATACTAGACTGTTTTTGCCATAACATCTTATTATCTTGAAATAGATAAGTTATTTTATTTAATTTTAATAAATAAGTTAAATAGGCTTTAATAGTACTTCCTACTAAAACATATTGGTTTAAGTTTAATACTAAATTATAATGATTAAAGATATTTGTTAATAAATCATCTAATGTATTTGGTGTTTCTAAGATAGTTAAGATTACATTTATTATTTCTTCTATCTTCTTTTTATTTAATTCAATTAAATCTTTAATATCAGTTAATAATTCAGAATGAGAAAGAACATAATATTTACCATTTAAAGTTTTTAAGTATTCTAAAGTATTTAAATATTCTTCTAAATCATAAAGATAAAAGATATGATACTTGTTGATAGCATCAGATGATGCTAGACTATCTGCTAAAAAGTAAACATCATCACTTGTTTTTAATCCTATCATATCTAAAGAATGACCTTTTAGATTAAAATATTCTAATCCATTTGGTAATTCAAGACTTGTTGCTTTAGAAGAATCTGCTTTTAAGAATTTATTTTGAAGTTCTTTAAAAGGATTACTACCATATAACATGGTAGGTTCTAGAATCGGATAATTAATAAATGGTATTTCCATGCCATAGGAATAAATTTTAGCATTAGTTCTATCTTCGATTACTTTATTACCTCCAATATGGTCAGCATGGGAATGTGTTGAAATTATTCCTACCACATTTAAATTATTTTGGGCTAAAAGTTTTAATACTTTCTTACCTGCATCTTTATCATTTCCAGAATCTATTAAATAAACGTCATTTTGATTTATTTTAAATACTCCTATATTATTAATATTCTTTATATAGTAAGTATTATTACCTAATTTTATAAGTTCCATTTTATTCTACCTCAGGAAGAGAAGCAGCAGCAACTGACTGACCTACTCTTCTTGAAGATTCATCTGGAATATGAATTTGAATATTAAGTTCAGGGAATTCCTTTTCTAATACTTCGCGGGCTTTCTCAGCAATTATATCGCCACCCATACCAGATGTTACTCTTCCCATTAAAAGAACATGGTCTAAATTATAGAATTCATGATAATAAGCAACTCCATAACCTAGATAAACTCCAATTGTCTCATAGATTTTCTTAGCATCTTGATTATTTTCTTTAAGTAAGTCTTGAACAACTTTTAACTTTTCAGCAGGAGTTAGGGTTTTCTCTAATTTAATTCCCGCAGCAGGTGCAAGTTTAATAACGGCATCTTGCGAAAAATACTTAACTCCACATCCATAGTCACCTGACCATTCATCAACCATCGCATTTTTATTAAAATCAACGGGAACAAAGGCAAGTTCATTTAAATAACCTGTGATATTTCCATGTTCATCAATATAACCTCCGGCTTCACTTGTTCCCATGGCAATTCCTAAAAGAGAGTTAACATTTAAGTTCATGGCTCCAGCTAGAGCTGTAACATCCCCGTCATTTGCAACTTGAATAGGAATATCATATCCTAATTCTTGACTTAATTTCCGAGCGGCATCTAAATAGATAGTTTTTACATATTTATCAAAGTCCTCTTTGGAAACTTTAATAAATAAAGATGCAACCATGATTTTATTATCTATACAAACACCAGCCGTTGATACACCAATGGCATCTACCCTACCTAATTTTTCGGCTGCTGTTTTAAAGGCTTGATAAATCTCATCAAAATGATACTTGGGATCACTATTTAACTTAGGTGCCCAAATAACTTCTTCAGAGTAAATACTTTCTCCATCTTTAACAGCAGATACCTTTCTATCAGACCCTCCGGCGTCAAACCCAATTCGATTTCCTTCTAAATGTCTTCCAACAGAAACTGAAGTTTTAGATGTTTCAGGTGCATCTTTTAAATCCATATAAACAACTTCAAACTTTCTTTCATAGACTCCTTCCATGAAAGTTGTATCAAATTCTCTTACCCCTCCTATTTTATAATCTTCTTTAATTTTTTCATAGATTTCACGGGATCCTGAAATTATTATTTTAAAACCTCCAGCAACCCAAAGAAGAGTTTTAGCAAGACGAGATACAAAGTTATAATTTAATTCATCATCAATTCCTGGTTCTAAAATTCTTGTTTTATAAGAATAAACTAAATTATTTGATCTTTCTACGGCAATTACAATATCTTGTCCCTTATCTTTCGTTCTTTCCTTCATTTCTTTTATCTTTAAAGAAAGGGGTTCAAATTCCTTATCTAAAATGGCTTCTACTTTACACTTCATATTTTATTTCTCCTCCTATTATTGTTTTTAAAACATTAAAATCATTATCAAATATTACTAAATCGGCATCTTTTCCAACTTCAATGGATCCTTTTCTGGCATCTTCATGAATGGCTCTGGCAGGATTAAGGGATGCACAGTTAACACATTCATATAAAGGAATATCACTATTCTTATAAACATTTAAAACTCCTTGATTAAGCTTTAAAATTGAACCTGCAATCGTACCATCTAAAAGCCTACATTCAATTCCTTTCGAAATAAACTTCTCGCCTCCTAAAGTATACTCACCATCTGGCAAGCCTCCGGCAGGAAGACAATCCGTGATAAAACATAATTTATCGCCTTTTAATTTATATATCATGTTGTAAATTGCTGGATGTATATGGAACGTATCAACAATAAGTTCACATGTAACATCAGAGTTAAAGATGGCTCCAACTACCCCGGGATTTCTTTGATTTAAAGGACTCATCGCATTAAAGGTATGCGTTGCATGTCTTACTCCTCTAGTGGTAGATTCATAAGCAACCTCATATGATGCATCCGTGTGTCCCATCGAAATAACAACGTCCGTATCTCTCCTAATCTCTTCGATTGCTTTGAAATCTTCGTCTTCTTCAGGTGCCATTGTAATAATTTTAATAATATCTTGATACTTTTTAACAAAACTGGCGTCAGGTTTTAAAATATATCTTTCATCTTGGGCTCCTTTTTTCTTAGGACTAATAAATGGGCCTTCTGCATGAACTCCTAAGACACTTGCTCCATCCCAAGTTTTACTTTCTTCTTTTAAGTCTCGGCAAACTTCTAAGGCTCCTTCAATGATGTCTTTAGAAACGGTCATTGTTGTTGGTAAAAAGGAAGTTACTCCATTTTTCATTATGCCATTTGCAATTGTCTTGATACTATCATAACTCTTATCGCACACGTCTTTTCCTAAATAACCATGAATATGGATATCAATTAAACCAGGTGATACATAATTACCTTTAGCATCAATTACTTCGTACCCTTCAGGAACCTCATCAACAATTCCTAAAATCTTATCAGAATAAAGAAGTACTTTTCCTTCTACAATCCTATCTTTTAATATAATTTTTCCATTTTTAATTGCTTTCATCTAAATCAACTCCTTCTACTTTTTTCTTAAATGCAATTATATTATCTATATTTAAAAGTAAATTAGAACTAAGTTTGGTAAAATAAAGATTTATCTCTAATTTACTATTGTTGTTTAAATTTAAACTATTACTTAATACTTCTCCCATATCTATTAACTTAATATCTAAATAATCATTTATATATTTCTTTAAACTAGGATAATGCGTACAACCTAATACTAAACAATCACATTCTTTTACTTTATCTAAATATTTTCTTATTATTTCAATCTCAATATTTCTCTCCTCTATCATTGGTACAAACTCACTTGTTGCAACTTCTAAAACATTTTTATTTAATCTATCTTTAAAAATATGACTATTAATTGTATTACTAGTCCCAAATACTCCAATTTTCTTATAATCTTTATTATTTAAATATTTAATAGTAGGACTAATAATATCTATAATAGGAATATTAGTAATCTTCTTTATATCATTATAAATAGTTGATGAAACAGTCCCACAGGCAACAATAATTAAATCTACTTCTTTAACTTCAAAAAACTTAATAATCTTTGTAACTAACTTAACTAGTTCTTCTTTACTCTTTTCTCCATAAGGAAGATTCTTTGTATCTCCTAAATAAATATAAGTATTATTTGGATATTTCTTTAAGATACTCTTTAAAACATTAAGTCCTCCTATCCCTGAATCAAATATTCCAACTCTAATAATCTCACCCCCTCTTATAAATTTGATATATTGTTATACTATTCCTATCACTTATTGCCTTATCTTTATATTCATAAACCAATTTATAATTTGCATCTTTAATATAATTATATAGTAAATCATTACTATCTAAAACTAAATAATCAAAATTATATTTCTTTAAAAAATCTTTATAATTAAGTATACCCTTTTGTAAATTATAATATTCTTTTAAAATATCTTCTTTTTTATTATTTTTCTTCAAAAATACTTCAGCTCTTGGATCAAGATATACTTTATAATCAAAATATTCTATATAACTTCCATTATTATAATTAGTATATATTTTATCATCTATAGATGCATTTTCTTTTAAATAATTAACTGCTTTAGCTAAAGGATAATCATCAATAGTTTCTAATTTTATCTTAAACATAAATATTGTAAAGAAACTTATAATTAAAATAATAGTTATAACTTTTAAATATTTTATTTTTATATAATTTTTATTTTCATCTTTAAAATAATCTTTTAAATTAGAACTAAATACTAAAGTAGTTATAATAATAAAGAAAAGAATTCCTTTATAATGTTCTAATGTTAAATAAGTAGTTCCTAATATTAATAATAAATATCTTAA
>CANRHS010000007.1 GCA_947630495.1 uncultured Bacilli bacterium
CTTTATGCTTATTTATCCTTATAATATGCATAGTTTTGTGACTATATTGTCTTAGTAGTGCCCCCCCCCCAGGTTAACATATTGCTAACATGCTTTGGAGAGATAGTATTTGCAATTATATTTGTATCAGTTATAATATAATCAATATTTTTATCTAACATATTAGTCACTTCCTATCTTCTTTATAATCATATCACGTTTTTTAACTTTTGGGAAGTACTTTTTTTACATTTCATCAACTTCATCAATGGCAAGAACATCTAAAAGATTATGAATAACTTGATAAACTAGTTTAACTAAACTTAAATAATTATTTCTAATATCACTATTAGATTCGGTTAAAATATGGTAATTATTATAAAATTTATTAAATAGACTAGCAAGATCAAAAAGAAAATCAGTTATATAATTTAAACTCTTATCATTATAACATCTATTTAAAATACTTGGTAATTCTAATATCTTTAAATAAATATCTAAAGATTCAGGATTTTCTATCTTAGTTATCTTAAAATTATCTAAATTACTTTTTCTAAGTAAAGACTTAAGTCTTACAGTTGTATATAAAATATAAGGTCCGGTTTTACCATCAAAAGAGGCAAATTTTTCTAAATCAAAGATATAATCTGTATTTCTAAATGACATTAAATCAGCATACTTTAATGTTGCAATGGCAAGTTTTTCTTTTATTTCATCTTTATTTTTTAAATCACTTTTCATCTTAGGTTCAATAGTCTCTTCAATTAACTTAATAAGAGAACCTAATTCCATGACTCCTCCATCACGAGTTTTATAAGGTTTTCCATCTTTACCATTGATAGTACCAAATCCAAAGTGAAGAAGTTTACAATTATTATTAACAAGTCCTGCTTTATAAGATGCTCTAAATACTTGTTCAAAATATAAAGATTGACGATTATCTGTAAAATACCAAATTTCATCAGGATTAAATCTTTCTGCTCTTGAATAAATAGTTGCTAAATCTCTTGTTGCATAGATAGTTGCACCATCGGCCTTAATTACTATTAAAGGTGGAACTTCTTTATTGTCAGATTCTTCCTTAACATCCATGACCATAGCACCTTCTGACTCATATAAATAAGGTTTTAATTTTTCTAACATTTTAGGAACATCTTTAAAAGAATCAAGTTCCCCTTCCCACATATCAAAATGACAATTTAATTTATTATAAATTTCTTTAATTGAAACAAGGGATATATCTACTAATTGTTTCCAGAGTTTAATGTAGCGCTCATTTCCTTTATCAATATCCGCCGTGATTTCTCTTACTTCCTTCATTCTCTCTTCATTGTTAATAGCATCAAGATTGGCTTTAACATACATCTCTCCTAAATCAGCAGGAGTGTAATCAAGGCTAGGATATTCTTCCTTATAATCTTCTTTGAAGTAAACAGAATCAGGATTTCTCTTTTTAATTTCGGAGATTAACATCCCGGCTTGTCTTCCTAAATCACCAAGATGGACATCACTCAAAGTCTTATAACCAAGGAGATTAGTAAGTCGCTTCATAGCTTCTCCTATATTCGGAGACCTCATATGTCCAACATGAAGAGCCTTAGCCGCATTTGCTCCTCCATAATCTAAGAAAATTAACTTACTTTCATGTTTATCCACCAAATTGTGGAAATCTTTTAAAGACTTATTTAAATCTTCAAGTAATAATTCATCTGAAAAAGAAAAATTAATAAAACCAGGATTTGCTATATTAACATTTATAAACCTTGAATCAAGTTCTGTTACAATTTCTTTAGCAATCTCCATGGGATTCTTTTTATATTTCTTAGCAAGTATCATAGCAACATTTAATTGAAAAGTTCCAAGTTCTCTTTTTCCACTTGGAAGAATTGGAACATTATCAATTTCATATCCTAATTTATTAAGAATATCTTTAAGATATAATTCATTATCTTTAATTAAACTCATAGACTCCTCCTTCAAATTCATTACTATTTTACCTTATATTTTATTTTTTTTCAAGTATTAGTTTAATTGACACTTAAAGTGACAACTAAAACTTTTTTTATCATATTTTATAGAATTTTCCCATTTTTCTAATATAATATGAGATAATGTATTTGGTGATGTTATGTTTGGAAATTTAAAAAAAATAAGAGAAGATTTAGATCTTACTCAAACTAAAATGGCTGAAATGCTAGGAGTTAGTAAATCTAGTTATAATTACTTTGAATCAGGAAATAATCTTATTCCTTTAAAACATTTAATTAATTATTGTAATATTTTTCATGTTACAATGGACTATGCCTGTGGATTAACTAATAAAAAAACTACCAGTAATGTTAATATGCCTCTTCGAAATGACTTAGTTAAAGTAAGACTTAGAGAAATCAGAGAAAAAAATAATTTAAAACAAGTTGATGTTGCTAAAATACTACATACTTGTCAATCTAATGTCAGTGCTTACGAAAGTGGAAAAACAAGAATTCTAACGGCTTTCTTATTAACTTTTGCTAAACATTTTAATGTTAGTATTGATTATATCATGGGTAGAAGCGATAATCCAACTATAAAAAAATAGTAATTTAAAACGTTAGTCAAATTAACTTAACTAACGTTTTTTTATTGCTCTTTTAATTTACTATCTCCAGTTTTATAATCTATTTCAATTCCATCTTGAACATTATAGACATAAACATGAAATTTAATACCTTTTCCCTCATCTTCAACCGATAATCCTTCCATGACAACGCCACTTGCAAGTAAATTAGTATCTTTAAAAATAGGTGTAACTCTATATAAAACATGATTATTAGTCTTTTTAACATACTCTGCTACTTTATTTTCAAACTCAAGCATTCCCTTAGTATTCATATATCTTGTACAAGTAATTAAATTATTAGGATTAGCATTTTCTCCTGTTAATTGATAACCTATTAAATGACATCTATTGTATAAATATTTACCATCTACATTATCATATTTAACTGTATGCCAGCCACTTGGCTTAATCATTCCAATGGAACCTCTCTCAGTCGTTGGCATCAAACTTTTATCTATTTTAGCAAATGCTACTCCACATCTTCCTAAGACATCTAAATTACTATAATATTCAAATGTCTCTCTTTCTTTATCAGCAAGACTAAAATTAGGTTCATTATTATTGATAATAACATAACTTTTACCATTATATTCTGGAACTTCTTCTAAAGCATACGATTCACTTGGTAAATTCTTTATTAAAAAATTATTAATTTCTTCATGAAAAATACTATATAAAATAACTAATCCAATTACAAGTAACTCTAAAACTGTTTTCTTCATACTTCTATTCTCCCTCTACATTAATAATTTACTAAAATAATTTAAATTTGTCAATTATTTTGAACAAATTAAGCCGATTTTAAACCGAATTTAAGCCGAAAATAAGCCGAATTTAAAAAAAAATAGGAAACTAGTTCCTATTCCATACTTTCTAACATCTTAATTATACTTATACCATAACCTCTTGTATTATCACTTATAACCGTATGAGTTACAGCACCTATTATCTTATTATTTTGAATGATTGGAGAACCACTCATTCCTTTTACTATTCCACCAGTTTTAGTTAATAGTTTTTCATCTGTTATTTTAAATAAAATATTCTTAGTATCTGAATCTTTATCGATACTTAAAATTTCAATATTGAAATCTTCTACTTTATTATTATCTAAAGTAGTTTTAATAATTGCCTTTCCTAATTTAATATCTTCGATATTTCCAACTTCAACTAGATTATTAGAGTTATAATCATCACTATAAGTTCCATAAATTCCAGTTTCCTCGTTCTTTTCAATTGTTCCATAAGTATCATCTATATAAAATTTTGCATTTTTTTCTCCAGGTTCACCATCTCTACTTTTATCAATTGAGACAACATCAGATTTAAATATTTTGCCATCTTTTACTTCAAACTTTACATTACTCTTAGAATCAGTTATGCTATGTCCTAAAGCTCCATATTTATTTGTTTCAGGATCTATATAAGTTAAAGTACCAATTCCTGTTACACTATCTTTAACATATAATCCGGTTTTAAAAACTCCATCATCTTCTTTTTTAAGAATCATGTTAGTTGTTTTTAAAACATTCTTTCTTTTATAACCAATTTTTAAATTAAGAGTATCATCATTTGTATTAATTAACTTTAACATATCATTTATAGATGTAACCGGAGTATCATTAATTGAGACTATCATATCACCTACTTCTAAGTTACTCTTAGAATTTTTAGTATCATAAAAACCTACAACTAATATTCCATTACTTTGAATATTAATTCCTAAATTCTCTCCACCTGGAACAAGATATTTAGAAAGTGCAAGTGTATTAAGTGGAAGTATAAAAAGTGTTAAAAAAAGTATTAGTAGTTTTCTTTTAAAATTCATAATCTCACTCCTTTTAAAATTAACTACAATATTATTATTAACTAAATTAATTATTTAACTACTCCAATATTTAACAGACTATTATTTACTTATTCGTTAATAATATTTATAGAAATCCTTGAAATATTATTTTAAATTGAAAAAATCAACATCTCAACTCGGAACATCAGTATAAATACTAACGCTGATCGAGCTTTCGAGACATTGATTTCTGATAATAATATATCATAATAAGACTTTAATGTCAATTTATTTTAATTTCTTTAACAATAAAAAAGAATAGAAAAAGCAGATATTCGGTCAACTCTTTTCAAAATGGAGTAGAATGTTTTTGAAAAATCTTCTTTAAAAAGAAAAACTAAAAAAGTTGGCTGCTCAGGACCGCTAGCAAAAATCAGGCTAGAAGTTTACTGAATTCGCACAACTTTTTTAGACTTTTTACTAGAATACTAGTTAAAAGTTATTTTTAATAAGCAGGTTGATCAGGCCAGGGTCGCTAGCAAAAATCAAGGCTAGAAACTTGCTGACTATCGCTCAACCTGTTTACAACAATAATGTATCATGTATTAAATATAATGTCAAGACTTTTTTGCATTATTTTTTATTAAATGTTTGTATAATATCATTTAATTTAACAGAAACTTTCTCATTTGATTTTGTATCTTCAATTTCATAATTAAAACCATCAAATTTATTACCTAAAATTATAAATTTAGGAGTACCTAACACATATACATCATTTATTCTATTACCAATAGTTAAGTTATCTCTATCATCTAAAATTGCAGGTATATTATTTTCTAATAAGTAAGAATATAATTTTTCGGCATCTTCTTTATGTTCATTATTATATATAATTTGAATTTTATAAGGTGCTATATTGTAAGGTAAAGAAAATCCTTTTATTTTATTATTCTCTTTTATAATACTATTTTCAATAATACAAGCTATTATTCTTCCCAAACCTATTCCATAACATCCCATATAATATGGCTTTTTTTCTCCATTTTCAGAAGTATAATATAAATTCATACTTTCAGAATATTTAGTTCCTAATTGAAAATTATTTCCTAATTCTACTGTATTAAATTCTTGTAAAGATTCTATATTTTTAATACCTAATTGTTTTAAATAATCTTCTTTATTACTAAATTCTAATACTTCTTTATTAATTCCAATATCATTAACATTATCATATAAAATTTTATCTTCACCTAGCTCGGTTATTGCTTGAAACTCTTCGGCTACTTTTCCACCAATAACACCATTATCACTAACAGTAGGAATTATTTTTATACCTAATCTTTTAAAGATATTTAAATATGCTTGATGCATCAAATCATAACTTTTCTTCATATCTTCTTCATTTTTATCAAATGAATAGGCATCCATCATCACGAATGTTCGAGGTCTAAATAAATATCCTCTTGTTCTAATTTCTTTTCTAAATTTTTCTCCTATTTGATAATAAGTTGCTGGTAAATTTTTATATGAAGGTAATCTATTTGCACCAAATAATGTAGCACACTCTTCAGCAGTTGGAGCAAGTCCATATTCTCCTAAATTATTTTTAATTGTAAACATTATATCTCCGTCTTTTGTATAAGTATCCCAACGTTTAGATTGCTCCCATATCTTTTTAGGTTGTAATTTAGGAAATTCTACTTGAATACATCCAACTTTATCTAATTCCTGAATTATAATATCTTCAACTATTCTTTCAAGTTTTGTCCAGATATTACCATATCCATAGATTCCACTTTCAAATTGATATAATTCTCCCAATTTTAATAATATATCCTGTCCTGAATAATCCTTGTCAACATCATTAATATTAATTTTTTTAATATTTAAATTTTTTAATCTCATAAAATCACCCTTTCAAACAAAAAAGATAATACCATAGGAGTGCAAAAGCACGGTACCATCCTTTCATTAACTTAATTTAAATAACGGCTATTAACCGGAAATGTTTACATTTCACTTAAAGGTAGGAACTTCTAATTAATTCTATTATCTTCCACCAACCGATAACTATCTATAAGAATATATTAAAAGTCATGTCCTCATCAAAGATTTACACTCAAATAGTATCACAAATTTATTATTTTGTCAAATAATATACTATTTATTAATAATTTCTAATACTTTATCAGTTATATCTTTAATAGTATAACCAAAATATTCTAATACTTCAGTTTTAGATCCACTCTTACCAAAGGTTTCCATACCTATTACATTAGAAGTTAGTTCATAATAATAATTAGGACTACCTAAAGTAATAGCAATTGTTTTTTCATTTTGAATTTTTTGCTTTAAACCTGGATGAATATTTTTCATACATAAGGCACTATAAACTTTTGAATCAATTCCTAGTTCTTTTAAACTTTTACTAACTTCAATTGCAAGACCTAATTCTTCACCATTAGCAATTAAGTTAATATAGTCACTACTATCAGTATCTAGAACTAAATACATACCATCTTTAACCTTACTAGTTTTAGTATACTCAGATATTTGTTTATTATCCCGAGGTAAGACTAAACAACTAGGATTATTATTTTTTAGAATATCAATATATGATGCAACTAATTCATTAAAGTCAAAGGGACGATATACTTTTAAATTAGGTATTAATTCAAGAGATGCTAATTGTTCAATTGGTTCATGAGTTGGTCCATCCTCACCTACTGTAATTGAATCATGGGTAAAAATATAAATTACTCCTAAATTCATCATAGCAGACATTCTAATAGAACCTCGCATATAATCTGAGAAAGTTAAGAAAGTACTTCCAAAAGGTCTTAGTCCTGCAAGTGCCATTCCATTCATTATTCCAGCCATTGCATGTTCTCTAATTCCAAAATAGATATTGCGTCCATCAAAACTATCTTCACCAAATACTTTTTCATTAACTAAATTAGTTTTACAAGATGAAGATAAATCAGCACTTCCTCCAATTAATAAAGGAAAATTGCTTGCAACTTCATTTAAGATTTCTCCTGATAAATCTCTTAAAGATTTATCTTGATAATCAATATTAAAATCTGTTAAATTATAAGTTATATCTTTATTAATTAATTTATCTATTAAAGTTTTATCTTCCATCTTTTCATATTTCTCATTAAAAGAATTAGTAACTTCCCTACATCTTTCAATAACATATTCTTTAAAATCTTCAATTACGTCCCTTGCAACTGTGAAAGGTGCTTCGTGTAAATCTAATTTTTCTTTAACATTTAAAATATCTTCATCATCAAGAGGTTTTCCATGAACTAAATTAGAACCAGCATTTTTAGAATATTCTCCAATTATAGTTTTTACAATTATGACACTTGGTAAATTAGATGTCTTTGCCATCTCAATTGCTTCATCAATACTTCTTGGATCTCTTTCACATTCAATTACATTAAAGTTAATACTTTCAAATCTTTTCTTAATATCTTCATGACTACTAACTTTTAAATTATTATCTAAAGTAACATTATTACTATCATATAAAACAATTAATCTTTTTAATTTTAAAGTTCCGGCTAAACTTAAAGCTTCATAGGTAATTCCTTCTTCAAGTTCTCCATCTCCACATAAAACATATGTATAGTAATTTATTAAATTATTGGTTTTAGTTTCTAAATACATACTAGCAAGAGACAATCCAACAGCATTTGCAACACCTTGCCCTAAGGGACCAGTTGATGCATCAACTAATGGACTAACTCCTACTTCCGGATGACCAGGAGTCTTAGAATCAATCTTTCTTAAATTTTTTAAATCATCAATGGTAAGTAATCCAAGTAAATAATCTACTCCATATAATAAAGGTACTCCATGCCCTGCTGAAAAAATGAATCTGTCTCGATTAACATAATCTAAATTATCTATATCAATATTCATATGTCTTTTAAATAGAGTATAAATAATAGGTGCTGCTCCAAGACAAATACCAGGATGTCCTGAATTAGCATCATGAATCATATCTAAAGCAAGTCCTCTTAAAGTATTAATACCTTTTATATCCATATCATAATCAATTTTATTATTTCCTATTCCTATATTAAACATATTAAAATCCTCCTATATTCATTTTACCAAACTTTAACATTTTTTTAAAGTCTTTTTTAAATACAAAAAGAAGAAAGAATTTAATCTTTCCCCTTAAATCATATTTTCAAAGTCTTCACACATGTCTTCTTCTAAAGACATCATATCTTTCTTTGTCTTTGGACTTAACACATAGTTATACATTAAGAACCCTGCTCCAACCATAGCAGCAGATGTTAATCCAATAACTAAACTTTTTTTCATACACTTCATTTTATCACCTACTAAAAATATGATTAGTATCCTTAGATACCATAAATAGTATGGATAAATATTAATAATTTATACTTTTATAAATTTATCTTTTTATTTCCATTCCAAAAAAACTCCACTGTGGAGTTTTTTTGGAATGGAGAACTAGTTACTACTTTTATATCTTTCAATTATTTTATCTTTTAAATTAGTTTTTCTAGAGTTTTCTAAATTATTCATAACACCTCTTTGAAAGGCTTCAGCTTCTCCAATTAAAATTAATTCTTGCTTACTTCTAGTTATTCCTGTATAAATTAATTTGCGATATAACATTCTACCATATTCTTTTAAAATAGGTATAATAACCGTTTTAAATTCACTTCCTTGAGATTTATGAATACTAATAACATAACCTAATGTAAAATTCATAAAAGTTGATTTATTAAAAGTTACGATATTAGAATCAAAGTCAACTGTTACTTCTTTTTTAATATTATCAATTTCCGTGATTATTCCTATATCACCATTATAAACATTATCATCTGGCATATTCATGAGTTGTAAAACTTTGTCACCTTCCCGATATAAAACATCATAGATAACTATTTCATTTTTATTACTACTTTTAGGATTAAATAAAGATTGCATTAAAAAGTTTAAGTTATTAATACCATTTAAAGTTTTATACATAGGTGCCATTATTTGATAATCATGATAATCTTTCTTTTTAAAGTCTTTCATCAAAGTAGTTAATTTGTCTTTAATATCAGTAGAGTCTGCCCTATAAAATTTTAAATCATCATCTTTATTAAATAAAGAATAATTTATTTCACCTTCATTTACATCATAGGCTAGATTAATGATATTGGAGCCTTCTTGTTGTCTATATAATTTTTTTAATCTAATAGTTGGAAAAACTCCTGATTCAATTAAATCTTTTAATATTTCACCAGGTGATACACTTGGTAATTGATTAGCATCTCCAACTAGAATAATCTTAGTATCATACTTTAGTCCTTTTAAAAGAGAATCAAAAAGTAAAGTATCAACCATACTAAATTCATCTATAATAACTAATTTAACATTACTTTTATTAAATTCATTTACTTGAAATTTATTTAAATCTTTATTCCATTTTAAGAACCGATGAATTGTACTTGCTCTAGATAGAGTTGCTTCCATAACTCGTTTACTAGCTCTTCCAGTTGGAGCAAGTAAGGCTATTTCATCTTCTAATTCAATATATTTTTTATTAAATATTTCTTTGTATAATTCAACAATTGATTTAATAATCGTCGTTTTCCCAGTTCCGGGACCTCCCGTTATAATTAAAATGTTTTTAAGAAATGCTCTTTTAATTGCTTCTCTTTGTACTTCATCATAAGTAATATTATTATCATTTTCAAAATCATTTATTTTAGTATCTAAATCTACTTTATAAATCATATCTTCTTTATTATTTAAATAAGTTAATCTTTTAACAATATTAGAATCAGCATCATAATATTCTTTTAATTGATAATTATCATCTATTTTTATTAATCTTAATTCATTACAAAGTTCATTTAACGAAGTTTCAAAATCTTCAATTGATGGTTCATAGTTAATCATAATTCTTAAAGTTTTAAAAATTTCTTCTTTATTTGTATAAGTATTACCAGTTTCAAAAGCAATTGTTCTGGCTGCATAGATAATACCAGCTTTAACTCTTCTTAAATCGGATTTTTTTATGTTATTCCGAAGTGCTATTCTATCAACTTTATTAAATGTAATTTTTTCTAAATCGTAAAATAAATTATAAATATCTTCATTTACAGTTTCAACCGTTTTTTCTTTATAATATTTATATATTAAAGTTGTATCAGCTGATTGAAAACCAAGTTCTGATAAGCGAAGTAGGGTTTCGGCACTTTGACCTAATTCTTCGATTTTGGAAATTATAGTATCAATATTTCGTTCCGATAAACATTTTACTTGATAAAGGATGCTATTGTCTTCTTTGATTTTTTCAATTGCTTTATCTCCTAATACTTCATAGATTTTAGTAGCCTTAGCTTCTCCTATTCCCTTAAACATACCTCCTGAAAAAAAGTCAATGATACTGTTTTTATCTTCCGGCAGCATTTTTTGATAACTAGTAACACTAAATTGTTCGCCATATTTAGCATGTTTCATGAATTCACCCGTTAAAGCAACATCTTCAAGGTCATCAACATCATGAAAATACCCGGTTATCGTAATTGTTTTATTATTATACTTCGTGTCAATATCATTTTCTTTAACTTTAAATAGTAAGACGCAGTAGTTACTATCAGAGGCAAAGATTTTTCTTGTTACACTTCCAACTACTCTACTCATAAATCTACCTTCTGACATTTTTTGCAATAATAAGTACTTCTACCACCTATCTTGGTAACTTCAATAGGGCTTTTACATATACTACAAACTTTTTTAGTATGAACTAATAATTTATCTTGATAACTACCACTTACACCTAGACTTGATGTGTAACTTCTAATCGTTGTTCCTCCTAATTTAATTGCTTCTTTAAGTATTTCTTTAGAGTTTTTAATTATCTTTTCACATTCATCTTTACTTAAAGTATTAGCTTTTTTAAAAGGAGAAATCCCGCTTTTAAATAAAACTTCATCATCATAAATATTACCAAGACCTGATATTATTTCTTGATCTAAAAGAACCGTTTTAATTGGTAATCTCTTTGTTTTAAATTTATCTAAAAGATAACTACTTGTTAACTTCTCTGAAAAAGGTTCATATCCTAAATTAGCAAGTGGTGTATCTATAAATAGTTTATCCTTTTTTACTAAATACATAACTCCAAATTTACGAACATCTTTATATCTTAATACTTTTCCATTACTAAGTTCAAATATTACATGTTCATGTTTTTCTGGTTCTTGATAATCTGTATAATAATATTTACCTTCCATTCTTAAATGACTAAGAAGACAATAATTAGTTGTTTCAAAAACTAACCATTTACCATATCTTTTTATATCTAAGAATTCTTCTCCAACTAAATTATTAATAAATTCATTATAATCAGTTTTAATCATATCTTTATAATAAACATTTACTTTTTTTATTTTTAAATTAATTAAATCTTTTTTTAAAACATTTTTAACAGTTTCAACTTCTGGTAATTCAGGCATATCATTCACTTCGCTTTCTTAAGATTTATTTTACTATGTTTATTTCTAATTGTAAAGAAAAAAAATCTTTTTAAAAAGACTTTTATTCTGTTTGTTCAGTTTCAAGATTATTTAAAAATTCTGAACATTCATCTACTTTATCAGCACCTATTATTTGAACTAACCAAATTAAGATTGCTGGTATTAGATAGACTAAGATTGCCGCAATTAATCTCTTTCCAAATCTTTTAGCAGCCTTTTGAATCCCCTCTTTATCATCGACAAATACAACTTTAGCAAAATCAAACGTTGTAAATAAGATTAATAATAAAGGTATTCCAAGTCTAACTATTGTTATAACGTTGCTATTTAAAAATTTTAAGAAATCAGAACCAAATAAAGTCTCACATGTTGCTTCAGGGTCTTCTCCTGGAGTATAAATAGAATTTATTTTTTCCTGACATATATAATTAATTTTAGCATATTGATCATCTTTAGTATTAGAAAATTCATATCGCATTTGACCATTTTCAAGATAACCATTTATCCAGGTTGGATAATTATCAGTATCCTTTTTCTTAAAAGCACTTTCAATATTACTTATACTTAAATTCTTGTCCTTACTATCTACGCCTATTTGAATATCCTTTGGTGTATTAGCAGTTGTTTCATTGGTATAGGTTTTTAATTTACCACTTGTCTCAGAATTTATAAAAATTTTAGGGGCCGATGCACTATTCCAAGCAAGATATACTACTGAAACGCCATTATCATTAGCACCTCCAACTGTACTTGCTTTTGTTGCACTTGCTTCACTAGAAGTCGTTACAACACTAAATTCAATCGTACTTCTTCCAGTATTAGCATTATATCCTCCTTCTTTAAATTTTAAATAATTTGGACATGCAAAGGGACTTGTAAAAGGTGCGCCAGCATATTTAAATTCATAACTGGTTAATCCATTAAGAGCAGCAGCATTAGCAACCGTTCCATCATTTAAAATACTAAAAGTTAAACTACCACTTGCTTTTTTTATACTATTTCCAGACCAATAATTAAAGTTTTCAAAATTATATGTACAAGTAGTTGCAACATTTGATGTTGATGAAGAACCTCCACTGCTGTTACTATTATCAATTGTTGAAACATTAGAATCATAGTTAACATTTGTTACTAATCCTGTTGAAGGATAGCCAGCATTTATATCACTTACATCAAAACTATTTGAATTATATAAAGATATTTGATATTGTCGTCTACGTTTTTCTCCTCTAAGTAAAAATAATGTTGGACAAACTAATTTTCCAGTTGACTCATCTCTTAAACTTCGAACGTCATTTATATCACTAGCCTTTAAATAGTACTGGGGCTTAGAATCAAGAAAATCACTAAATTTGCTACTACTTTTAGCCATAGCATTTTCATAATCACTTGCTGTACTTAAAGAACTAACATCACTTGTTTTAGTAATTACTGCTGAAATCTTTGGACTATTTTTTCCATCATAAGATATCTTAGAAAGTAACACACCGGCATTACCATTTAAATCTACCAAAGAACTATCTCTAAAATTGTAATAACAAGTAAGAGATTCTGCTTTTACATTAATACTTATAAAAAATGTAAAGAAAAATAATAAAACTACTAAAATCTTTTTTTTCATAAAAACCTCATTTCTAATACTTAATAAGTATACCATAAAAAGACTAATTTGACTATTCATTTTTGTAATTATTTTTATATTTTACAGATTTATAAACTTCCATAATTAATAAAATAGATGATGCTATAATAAATAATATAATTAAATTAAAGATAGAAATAGAATTTATTTTAAATATTTGACTTAAAAATGGTACTTCCATAATTATAATTTGTAAAATAATTGATGATGTTATACTAAATATTACATAAGGATTTCTTTTTAATCTTTTATCGAAGATTGATTTATCTTCACTTCGACAATTTAATACATGAATATTCTGCATAAAAACCATTAAAGCCATAACATAGCATCTTGTTATATTAATATCTAAATTTAATACTTTAATTAAGTAGTAATAAACAATAAAAACAATTATTCCCATCGAAAGTCCTGATAATAAGACTTCACTTATTAAGGTTTTATCAAATAAGTTTTCTTTAGGACTTCTTGGTTTTTGATTCATTATATCTACTTCACTTTTTTCTAAAGATAAAGATAAGTCTTGTAAACCATCAGTTACAATATTAAGCCAAAGAAGTTGAATTGCTAAAAGAGGTGGTGCTAAATTAAAGAAAATAGCAAGCATAAAGAATAGTACTTCGGCAAGACCACAGGAAATTAACATATAAATTACTTTTCTTATGTTGCTGTAAGCAGTTCTTCCTTCTTTAATACCTTTTATAATGGATGAGAATTTATCATCAGTTAAAATCATGTTAGATACTTCTAAACTAACATCTGTGCCACTTCCCATCGCAATTCCAAGATTTGCTGATTTCAAGGCTGGGGCATCATTTACTCCATCTCCTGTTACGGCTACAAACTCCCCTTGTCTTTTAAAGGAATTAACTATTTCTAATTTTTCTAAAGGAGAAACTCTTGCAAAGACTTTAATTTTACTTATATAAGAATCTAGTTCAATTACTCCTTCTTTTAACTTTTTACTAACTTCACTACCAGTTCCAACTTCTGACTTTTCTTTGACAATTCCTAAATCTTTAGCTATTTTATAAGCGGTTAAAGGATGGTCTCCAGTTATCATAATAACTTTAACTCCGGCCTTATTACAATTTTTAAGAGCAGAATAACAATCATCACGAACTGGATCAATAAAACCTACTAGTCCTTTGAATGTTAAATTATGAATATCACTTTCTAAATATATATCTTTATTTTTAACTTTACCACAAGCAAGTGCAATTACTCTATAACCATTTTTAGCTAACTCTTCATTTTGACTTTTAATTAAATCCTTATCACTTACCTCAGAAAACTCTAATATTTTTTCAACTGAACCTTTGACTGTACAATAAGTATATTCACCTTCTTTATAAAAAACAGCTGAATATTTATTAATTGATTCATAAGGAATTTTAAATATCTTTTTAACATTATCTTTAACCTTCATCTTTAAAGCTAACGAAAGAAAAGCAACATCAATCGAGTCTCCATCATACTTAACTTTGGGAGTTATTTCTAAATGCGCTTCATTATTAATAAGACCTAATTTAATTAATTCTAAAATTTCTTTTTTATCACTTTCATCATTAATAACAACATGACCATCGGCGTTATATCCGCTTCCCGTTATTTCAAACTTTTTATTATTTGGTAACACGATTATCTTAGCAGTTTGTTTATTAATTGTTAAAGTCCCCGTTTTATCACTAGCAATTAAAGTACAACTTCCTAAAGATTCAACTGAATTTAATTTTTTAACAATAACATTTTCTTTTAACATTCTGCTTGATGCAATAGTAGTTGCCATCGTAAGTGCAAGTGGTAATCCTTCAGGTAAGGCTGAAACCAATAAAGCAACAACTAACATAAAGCAACTAGCAAGACTATATCCTTTTATAACTAAAAGAATAGTTAAGAACAAAGCCATTACCAGAACTATTAAACTTATTTGTTTGGAAAATTTTTCAATTCTAATCGTTAAAGGTGATTTCGTTTCTTTCAAAGAGACAACACTTTCAGCTATTTTTCCAATTTCCGTATTACTTCCAACTCGGGCAACAACTCCCATGCATCTTCCAGTTATAATATTACAACCGGCATATAGCATATTAGTACAATCTTCCGGCGACACTTTTCTTTTAATTACTTTATTATTTTTATATACTCCTGTACTTTCTCCTGTTAAAACACTTTCATCAACCATTAAATTATAAGAATCAATTATTCTTATATCAGTTGATATTTTATTACCAGATTCTAGAATAACAATATCCCCAATTACAAGTTCACTTGAATCTATTATAAATTCTTTTCCTTCTCTTATAACCTTACATTTAACTTTAATAATATTTTCTAAACTTAAAGCCCTTTTAATTGCACTATACTCTTGAATTGTTCCTAAAATTAAATCAATAAGTATAATTACAATCACAACATACATATCTAAATATTCCTGTGTAAAGAAAGAAAAGATAATTGTTCCAAGCAAAATTAAGATAATTGGATCTTTAAATCCTTTAAAAAATATTTTAATAATACTATCTTGCTTTTTTTTAGGAAGTTCATTTTTTCCATATTTCTCTCTTCTTTTTAAAACTTCTTCTAAACTTAACCCATTTAAATCTGTTTTTAATTTTTTAACAACTTCTAAAGCTTCAATATCATAATAATTCATCTAATCACCACATATATAACATAAATAATATATAATATTATCATTATAATTCCTTCTACTCTATTTATATCTTTTCGATGTTCAATAAATAAGTAAACAAGAAAACTTGTAATAGCAAGAATAATTATATCTATGAATGAAAATGCATCTATCATAATCGGATGAATAGTTCCTGCAAGTCCTAACATTAAGAATAAATTGAATATGTTAGTCCCAACTAAGTTTCCAACTGCCATATCCATTTCCCCTTTTCGAACTGCAACAACCGAAGTTACTAACTCTGGTAAATTTGTTCCAACGGCAATTATCGTAAGACCAATTATATGTTCACTTACCCCAAGAGATGAACTTATTTTAATAGCACTTTCAACAATTACATCAGCTGATACTCCAACTAAAGCTATTCCTCCAACTATCTTTACTATATCAAGAAACTTAAATTTTGTCCTTTCTTTTTTTAATCTTTTCTCATCAAGCGCCCCAAGAATAGTCGAATACAAGAATATTCCTGCAAAACAAAGCAATAATATTCCTTCACTTCTTGTAATTATATTATAACTGCTATCCCCAAAATAAACATCATAAGAAATTACAAATAATACAAAACATGACAAAAGGGCAAATAAGTAATTTTTAATAATTATTTCTCTTTTAATAGCTAAAGGTTTAATTAAAGCTAAAAGTCCTAAGATAAATAAAATATTAAACATATTAGAACCAAGCAAATTACCAAGTAATATTTCATTAGAACCTTTCAAAGAAGATGATATACTAATAGCTATTTCAGGAACTCCAGTTGCAATAGCAACAACTGTCAAACCAATGATAAGAGTTGGTATTTTTAAATATTTAGCAAGTCCTACTGCCCCATCTACCAAATAATCTGAACCTTTAACAATTACAAATATTCCAATTATTAAAAAGACTATTTCCACAATACCACCTTCTATTCTTTAATAATTATACCATAACATTACTTACTTTACTAGTAATTTTTTATTGAATATTTATTTCTCATATGTTATTATAAATAACCGGAGGTTAAGTATGAAAATTTTTAAAATACCAGATAATTATCTAGAAGATGATTTTATTAAATTACCACTGGCAATGGGAGTCGTTAGTAATTTACTTATATCACCTAATGAAATAATTTATTTAAATATAGGTAAAAAAATATTAATTAATAAATCTTCACCTTATATGGATATAGAAAGTCATAAATATGATATTGAAGGTTATAGGTATGTAGATTTTAAATATAATGAAAACTACTTATTCATTCAAAATAATCCTGATGGTCAAAGAGCAGTACATTTTTATTTTACAAAGGAACAAGATAAGACATTATGTTTTATTAATAGTATATATTCTTATGATATTGAAAATGGTGAATTAAAAAACCAAATCTTTAATAGACAAGAAATAGAAAGTATTTTTGATAGCAAGAAATATGATTCTATGTATATTACTGATGTCAATGGTAAAATGATTTTTGCAAGAAATAAGCAAGATAAAGAAGTAATTTCTAAAAAATTAATTCCTAGTGATGAAGAAATAATTGATATGGAATATGAAAATAAGCAGTTTACTCATGATGTAGTTAATTTGCTTTTTAGAAGTATTGGTGAGAAAACTAATGATAAAAAAGTTACTAAAAAGAAAATTGAAGATGTTAAAAACGTTCCAATATATACACCATCTACTATAATGTTGTTTGCTCATTTATTAATAATATCTCAAAATAATGAATTTAAAGTTTATGAATTTTCACTTGAATTTCTTTCCAAAGATACTTTTAAATTAATGAGTAGAGAAATAATTATTAAAAATAAAAATTATGAAATAAAAGAAATAGAAAACTTTGACATAAAAAAATTAATAAAATAATGCAAAAAAGTCTTGACATTATATTTAATACATGGTACATTATTGTTGTAAACAGGTTGAACAATAGCCAGTAAGCTTCTAGCCTTGATTTTTGCTAGCGGTCCTGGTGTGTTTGACCTGCTTATCAAAAATAACTTTTAACTAGTATTTCTAGTAAAAGCCTAAAAAAACAGGTTGTTGACAAGCCAGCAAGTTTCTAGCCTCGATTTTGCTAGCGACCCTGGTTAGCCAACCTGTTTTTTTCTATTCTCTGTAATCTGTAATGATTTTCTCCATTATCCATACTGACTATTGCAAAAACTATAGTATATATTTCATCATCAATATCTAAAATATCATAATAATAATTCCAACTACAATACTTCTCACGACCTTTAATTTCTCTATTCTGAGTTATTAAAATTCCATGTTCAAGTAATTTTCCTAAAATTGCAAAAACTAATAAATGTTGTTTTAATAAATATCTTTGTTCCCTATTTCCAAATATTTTGTTAAAATTTTCATCTATTCCTGTATTACCAATTTTTATCTTATTATTATCATTTATATATATACTTTTAAAATTGTATTTTTTGAGAATTTTTTTGGCTATTCGTTTAGCTGCTTGACTATTTAGTAAATCACAATCAATATTATGTAACTCTTCTATATCTGAAGGAACTTTTAAAATATCTTTAGAGTTAATATCTATATTATCAAATATTTCTCTATCTCCAGGATACTTATTTAATAAATTTAAATCAATAGGAATATTATCTTTAGTAACTTTAATCTTACTCCAAACCTTATCTACTTTATTCCACATTGATCTAACATCTATTAATAAATCTTTAGCATATATATTATCTTTTAAAGATAAAATAATCTTATATATTTTTTCAAATAAACTAGGACATTCTTTGTAGATAACTTTAATAAACTCTTGATTACTAAATATATTATCATTAATATAATTCATAATATCATTAGATAGATAATTTATACCATATGATTGTTTTAAAGAATCTATTAAATAATTAAATTCTAAACTTTTATTCATATATATTAATCTTTTAAAACATGTATTTTCCATTTGTAACTCCTTGTCTAAATATTATACAAGAATAAAATAATATTACAAGGTTCATTTTAAATTTTTCTTGATATTTTCTAAAAATTAGTTCATACTATTAATGTAGTAGGTGTTAAAAATGAAAAAAAAGTTATTTGGAGTATTTAGTTTATTTATAGTAATTATAATTGTTTTAATAATTACTATAAATAATAAAGATACCAATAAAATTAAAGTTAAAAATGATAATTTAAATAAAGAGGAAGAAACTATGGAAGAAGAAAGTTTTTTAGAAGTAGTTCCTGATGCTGCAAAAATTTATATAGAAAGTTTAGATAATGAAGTTTTAAAAAGTCAACTTGAAATAAATAGTTTAAATCAAAGTATCTTTAATAAAAGTGAATCGATGTATAATCTTGATGCTATTACTAGTATGAGTAGAAATGAAATTTTAAAACTAATAAATGCTTATAATTTACCAAGTCTTCCTAAATATAATAAAGGTAAAGTAATTACAACTAATGATACTAAAGTAATTCTTGATAATAGAAATCTTAATGAAGTTAAAGATTTAGAAAGTATTCCAGATGGAGTTATAATTAAAAGAGCTAATTTAAGAAGTTTTCCTAGTAATATAAACTTTTTTGAAAGTCCTGATCTTGAAAACTTTGATATGTTACAAGAGACTGAATTACTAGTTAATACAAGAGTTTTAATTTTACATGAAAGTAAAGATTCTAAATGGTATTTTGTTATATCTAAGACATATGCTGGTTGGGTTTTAAAAAGTGATATTGCTTTATTAAATGATGAAACAAGAGAATTTTTCTTTAAACCTCAAAAGTTTGTTGTTGTAACAGATGCTAGCATAACTATTGATGATGTTATATTAGACATGAGTGTTAAGTTACCTTATCTAGGAATGTCCGAGGATAGTTATCAAGTAAGTATTCCAACCCTAGGTGCTAATAATTTAGTAACAAGAAAAACAATTAGTATAAAAAGAGATAAAGCCCATATTGGATATCTTCCTTATACTAAAAGAAATGTTATAATTGAAGCATTTAAATATGAAGGAGTTCCTTATTCTTGGAGTGGACTTAATCAAAATGTTGATTGTTCAAGTTTTGTTTCTAACATTTATCGAACCTTTGGCATCGAGTTTCCAAGAAATACCAGTAGTCAAAATAAAAGTATTGGAATAATTACCAGTCTTAAAGATAAAACGAATGAAGAAAAATTAAGCCTAATTGAAACTAAAGCCCCCTTACTTTTATATCAATCAGGTCACGTGCTACTTTATATTGGAGAACATGATAATAAACATTATGTAATTCATGCCTCTGGTGATCAAGCCAATTTAAAAGTTTTAGTTAATGACTTAGAATCGACAAGATATTTAACTCAAATCTATCAATTTAACGAAATTAAATAAACTCTTTGGAGTTTTTTTTCATATTTGCTTGACAAATGTTATATACTGTTATATAGTGTATATATGAGGTGATGAATTATTAAAATAATTATTAGTAATAGTAGTCCCATTCCTATCTATGAGCAAATAAAAAATGCGATCATTGAAGATATCATGAATGAGGAATTAAAAGAAAATGAACCTCTTCCTTCAATTAGAAATCTGGCAAGTGACCTAAAAATTAGTATCATGACCATCAAGAAAGCCTATGATGAATTAGAGAGTGATGGATATATCATGAGTGTTCAAGGGAAAGGAACTTTTATAGCTCCCAAGAATAAAGAATTAATTAAGGAAAATGCTTGTAAAGAAATGGAAGACTATTTATTAAAAGCTAGTTTAATTGCTAAAAACTTTGAAATTAGTTTAGATGAAATGAAAGAATTATTAAATATTATTTATAGGAGTGATGAAAATTGAAAAATGTAATTGAAATTAAAGATTTAATAAAAAAGTATGATGAATTTACTTTAAAAGTTAATATGGATATTCCAAGTGGTCTAATAATTGGTTTAATTGGAGAAAATGGTGCTGGAAAAACAACCTTGATTAAATGTATTTTAAATATAATTAATAACTATAAAGGTGAAATTAAAATTTTTAATCTAGATAATAAAAAAGATTCTTTAAAAGAAGAAATTGGAGTTGTCTTGGATAATTCGTTTTTTCCGGAAATCTTAAAAGTTAAAGATATTGACACAATTATGAAAAGTATTTATCAAAAATGGGATTCTAAATTATTTTTTAAGTACTTGCAGGACTTTCAACTTCCAAATGATAAAACTTTAAAGGAACTTTCTAAAGGAATGTTAAAGAAACTAGAAATAGCAACTGCCCTATCCCATCATCCAAAACTACTTATCTTAGATGAACCAACAAGTGGCTTAGATCCGGTTGTTAGAAGTGAAGTCTTAGAAATATTTCAAAACTTTATCAGTGATGAAGATCATTCAATTATTTTATCCACTCATATCACGAGTGATTTAGAACATATTGCTGATAGAATAATCTTTATTGATAATGGTAGTATTGTATCTAACTTAGAATATAATGAAATATTAGATAACTATGGTATTTTAAAATGTGACTCAAAAACATTTGAAAAGTTAGATAAATCAGATATTATTAAATATAAAAAGAATAAATATAACTACGAAGTATTAGTTAATAATAAAACTAAAGTAAAGAAAAAATATAAGGATATCGTTATTGATAAAATAACTTTAGAAGACTTTATGGTCTTAATGATTAAAGGAGGTAATGAATAATGTTAGGTTTGATTAAAAAAGATTTATTAATGTCAAGAAATACTTTAAAATTATATCTAATCATCTTTGTTTTTTATATCTTTTTAGCCTTAAATGGAAATGACAGTTTATCTTTTATTCCCCCATTTGTAAGTATTTTATTAATGTTTTCAACTTTTAGTTATGATAACTATAATAAGTTTGAATGTTTTGCTCTTAGTTTTCCAAATGGCAGACGTAATTTGGTATTGTCTAAATATTTAGCAACTATTATTCTTATAATTGGAACAACTATTATAACAATTATTGCATCACTTTTAATTGGAATATTTAATAATACTATTAATTATCAAGAAACTTTTTTAACTTTCTTTTATACTATTATGTTTTCCATTATCTTTCTTGCAATTATCTACCCTTTTATATTTAAGTTTGGAATTGAAAAGGCAAGAATTATTATCTTTATCTTAATATTTGGTTTGTCATTTCTGATTGGAGCTTTATTTAATAGTATCGATACTAATTTTCTAACTAATGCTCTTAATTTTCTTTATTATAATTATTTATTATTGCCTATAATTGTTATAGTTTTATTAATAGCATCTTATTTGTTATCTAAACATTTCTATTTAAAGAAAGAATTTTAAAAAATTACTTGTATTATAATTTAAAATATGATAATATGTATACATGAAGTATCTTTTCATAAAATAATAAGGATATACCTAATTGTCTGAGTTAGGTACTAATCCAATTTTTGTGACTAGCACACTAACAATCTATAGAAAAACGTTAGTGTGCCTTTGTTTTGCCTACATATTTTTAAACTTCTAAAATTTGAAAAATATACTTGATTTTTAGAATAAAATATGATAATATGTATACATGAAGAGTTACTTCATAAAATAATAAAGGATATACCTAATTGTCTGAGTTAGGTACTAATCCAAAATTGGTATAGCACACTAATAATCTATAGACAAAATCGTTAGTGTGCCTTTTTGCTACCTAAGTAGTAGCAAAACGATGATGATGATTAAGCCTAAGATGAAAACATTAAGAAATAACTCTCTTCCTGTCATTCCACATCGCCTCCTTCTTAATATATTTTTTGGAAGTAGTCCTAAGATGATAAAAAATGTCTATATTATAAAGGATTAGCATCTAACGAATTAAGTATATCCATGGTTTAATTATATCTTAATAAGATACTAAAGTCAATAAAAGTTTTCAAAAATTTACATAAAAAATAACATAAAAATAACCATGATACATCAAAAAATGAAAATTAAAACTTAATATTTTAAATCTTAAAAATATTCTCAAAAATATATTGTAAAATCAAGTACTTTATGGTAAACTATTAATGTCTTTTCAAGGAAATGGTCTGTTGGTGAAGCGGTTAACACACCACCCTCTCAAGGTGGCATTCACGGGTTCAAACCCCGTACAGACTACCAAATAAAAATTAAAACACCAAGTTAGGTGTTTTTTTCATTTTACTTTCTTTTTTACTTTATTTTCCTTATTTAAATTAAGTAGTAATACTTCATCATGAACATTTTCAATAAATCTAATAACTTCATCAGACTTCATGTTTAAAACTCCAACTACTCTTTCAAACTCTTTCGTTACTATTTTTTTATCACTTGCTAAAAAATCATATAAAGTAACTCTACTCGCATAGAAAATTCCCTCAGGATTTGATGGTAAAAATAACTCTCCTCTTTTATTCTTATAAGTAAAGAAGTTCGTATTACTATATCTATCTGTTACTTTTAAAGTAAAATTTTTATTAGCGATTAAATTTGATTCAAACCCATCTACTCCCATTTTTGTTAAAACATATTCGCATCTTTTATTTTTAACATACTCATAAAATTCTTTCAAATTAGTATAAATTTCTTGAAGATAAATAAAAGTCTTATCTTCCAAATTAATTTTATCCATTTAACACCACCTCTTTAATTATAACTTATTTTTATCATTTGTCAAACTTCTTAACTTAAAAGTCAAATCATTGCTATCATCTTTTTTATCATATCTATTTAAGAGTCTTTCTAAATTACCTGCCATCTTAAATTCCATACCTAACTTCCAAGCATTTTTAATAATATCAAGATAAATTCGACTTTTTTTATATTCGCCTCTTTCTAAACTAATATAAAAATTATTTATATATTCTCCTACTCTAAACTTGAATGTTCCTTCCTGTAACTCTTTAATAACTTTCTTTAATAAATTAAAATCATTATCCTCTTCAACTAATTTAATTATATCAACTAGAAAAAAGCGATATTCTAACCTATTAATACTCATTAAAAAGTCATCTATTTCTTTATATACCATGGCTAAATCATTATTATTTAAATAATTAATAATATTATTAATTACTTTATTGATATCAACTTCTTTAATTTCAAAATTCATATTATCAAGACTCATTATATCTCCTAAATCCATATCTAAAATATCTGAACCTTTATTTACTTCTTCAATAACATTTATTTCTTTAACTATTTCATTTAATAAAAGAAAAATAATATCATTATTTCGATCAACAATATTTTTGCGACAATACGCTTTACTTAACTCTAAAGCTAAATGATAATTCTTACAATCTATTGCTTTATATAAAGAATTAGTTTTAAAATTAACTTTAATAGGAACTTCTAAAGTTTCTTCAATTTCAATTAACTTCTTAACTAACTTTAAACT